>CAZWIF010000009.1:0-8221 GCA_964634355.1 uncultured Clostridium sp. | reverse complement strand
CATATATGTTTAAGGCACGTGAGAAAAATGTAGGGTGGAGAATAGATTATTTTATCACATCAAAGTCAATAGGAAAAAATATCAAAGATGCTTTGATTTATAGTGATGTATATGGAAGTGACCACTGTCCAGTTGGATTAATAGTAGAATTTTAGAAATTAATGATTCAAATAAGAAAGGAGGAAAAATTTTCAAAAACGAGTATTGCTAGGAAGATGAGAAAATATTTTTGAAACTATACTTGTTGTATGTCGAAAAAATATTTGCGAAATCTGACAACGCAAGACAAAGTTTTTCAAAATTTAAGGAGAAATGGAGAAAGAAAGAAAAGTAATAACCAAATGGCTGTATTGGTTTACATTTGCAGTGGCAGTAATATTCATTTATAAAACACTTGATAACTTTGGAGAAATTACGGATTGGTTTAAGGGATTGTTTGATGTATTAAAACCATTTGTAATGGCAGTGTTGTTAGCATATTTATTTTATATACCATGTAAAGGAATAGAAAGAAGACTGAAAAATGTAAAAATTAAACATGCAAGAGGACTCTCAATTTTAATAATATATACGATAGCAATTATACTTTGTGTATTGTTAATAAAATTTGCAGTTCCAACTATTTCGGCTAATGTAATGGATTTAGTAAGTAGTTTACCGGCTTATTATACTAAAGCAATAGAAACTATAAAAGAAATGCCAGAGGATTCTATATGGAACAAAATTAATGCAATTGAGATATTAGAAAGTCTAGGAGATATAGACCTTACAAAATATTTAAGCTTGGAAAATATAGGACAATATATAAAAGGAGCAGTTGAATTAGCAAATACGCTTTTTGACATATTTGTTACATTAATAGTATCAGTTTATATATTAGCAGAAAGAGGAGAAATATTAAATTTTGCCAAAAAATTTTGCAGAGCTATTTTTAAAAATGATACATATATAGAGATAGGTAAAAATTTTAGAAGAACAAATGAGGTATTTTTTAGGTTTGTATTTAGTCAAATTTTAGATGGATTTATTGTGGGAGTATTAGTGTCTATTGCAATGAGCATATTGAATGTGAAGTATGCTGTGTTACTTGGATTTATGGTAGGATTATTCAATCTAATACCATATTTTGGAGCTATATTTGCAATAATATTAGCTATATTAATAACAATTTTAACGGGTGGAATATCTCAAGCAATTTGGATGGCAATTGTTGTTATTATACTACAACAAATTGATGCAAATGTAATTAATCCTAGAATTACGGGAAGCTCATTAAATATTAGCCCAATATTAGTAATTTTCTCAGTAACATTATTTGGAGCATATTTCGGAATATTAGGAATGTTTTTAGCAGTACCAATTGTAACTGTAATCAAATTATGGTTAGAAGATTATATAAATAGAAGAAATGAAGGAAAAATAACCAGATAAATGAATAATAGCTCATTTTTGGTAAATAATAAGAAAAAACCAAAAGGAGCTATTTTTATGAAAAAATTTATAATATTTATGATTAGTGTAATATCAATTTTCTTAATATCATTCTACATAGGGGTAGTAATTAATTCTTTTAGAAATAAATCGTATATAGATAATAAAGAAATAGCAGAGACAAAGAACATAGGAACAGAAGATTTTAGTGAAAATGATGGACTTGAACAAACTGTATCAGACGAGGAAACTGCTAAAGAACATTATGTACTGAGAGATAAAAATGGATATGTTGAGGTTTACACTGTTGATAATGAAGGGAAAGAAGAGTTATATTTGACGACAGAAATAGCAACGGAATATTTACCAGAAACAGATAAAATTGCTTTAAAGGCTGGAATACATCTATATAGTAAAGAAGGATTAAATGAGATTTTACAGGATTTTGAATAAAATTATAAGGCTGTTTTAAATAAGAAAGCGGGGAAAAAAGTCCCCCGCTTTCTTGCTTCTACCTACTTGAACATGGATAGGGCGGAGCGATAATCATAGCATTTTTGCACCGTGCCCCTACAATTATAACATTTGAGTATTTAATTAAAGATTAATTTATCGTTTTCTAGACTAACATGTATTGTTTGTCCGTTGGTAAATTCTGAAAGTAAAATTCGTTCTGCAATTTCATCTTCCAAATATCTTTGGATGGCACGTCTTAATGGTCGTGCTCCATATTTTAGGTCAGTTCCTTTTTCCAGGATATATTCCTTTGCAGAAGAGTTTACGTCTAAGGTCATATTTTTTTGGGATAGAGCATCTATAGTATCTTTTAACATTAAGTCAATTATTTGTAGTAATTGCTCTTTATTTAAGCTATTAAATACAATAATTTCATCTATTCTATTTATGAACTCCGCTCTGAATGAAGATTTGACTATGTCAAGTATCTTATTTTTATTTGCTTGATTTTGATTATTAAATCCAATTGCATTTGTATTTAAATTTGAACCAGCATTAGATGTCATGATAATTATAGTATTTTCAAAACTTACTGTATTTCCTTGAGCATCTGTAAGTTTACCATCATCTAAAACTTGTAATAATATGTTAAATACGTCATTATGAGCTTTTTCTATTTCATCAAATAGAATAATAGAGTATGGTTTTCTCTTTACCTTTTCTGTAAGTTGTCCTGCATCATCATATCCTACATATCCAGGAGGTGCACCAATTAATTTTGCTGTAGAATTGCTTTCCATGTATTCAGACATATCTATTCTTATGATAGCATCTTCATCGCCGAACATCTCATATGCAAGGGCTTTTGCAAGAGCAGTTTTACCAACACCAGTTGGACCTACAAACATAAATGAAGGTGGTTTTTTAGTAGACTTAAGTCCAGCTCTATTTCTACGAATAGCACGGCTCACTGCTTCAACAGCCTCTTCTTGACCTACGATTCTTTGATGTAATCTTTCTTCTAAGTGTAATAGTTTGAAAGTTTCCTCTTCTGTAATTTTTGTAAGAGGTATTTTAGTCCAGCTTTCAATTACAACTGCAATATCTTGTAATTCTAAATCTTTTGGTTGTAAAATGGACTCTAATTGGTTGATTTGCTCTATCAGTTTACATTCGCGTGTTTTCAGATCAGCAGCTTTTTGGTAATCTTCAGTAGAGTCAGCTTGTGCTGCTTCATTTTTTTCTTCTTGAACAATTTTTAATTCATTTTTTAATGTCTCAAGAGTATATAGCTCTTTGTTGTTTAAGTTAATACGAGAGCAAGCTTCATCTAAGATATCGATTGCTTTGTCTGGTAAAAATCTATCATGGACATATTTCTCAGAAAGCCATACGGTTTGACGAATAACATCATCTGATATTCTTACCTTATGGAAATCTTCATAATATTTTTTTATTCCATTTAAAATTTCTATAGTTGAATCAATATTTGGCTCTTCAATAATAACTGTCTGAAAACGTCTCTCAAGTGCGGTATCTTTTTCAATATATTTCCTGTATTCTTTTAAAGTGGTTGTTCCTATTAATTGGATTTCACCATTTGCAAGAGATGGTTTTAAAATATTTGCTGCATTCATGGCACCTTCACTATCTCCAGCACCGATAATATTATGAATTTCATCTATTACTAAGATTATATTACCTAAAGATTTACATTCATCTATTATATTTTTCATTCTAGCTTCAAATTGTCCTCTAAATTGAGTGCCTGCTACAACAGAAGTCATATCTAATAGATATACTTCTTTATTTAGAAGTTTTGTTGGAACATTTTTCTCCGCAATTTTTATAGCAAGTCCTTGAGCAATGGCCGTTTTACCAACTCCGGGTTCTCCTATTAAACATGGGTTATTCTTTGAACGTCTATTTAATATTTGAATTACTCTTTGTAATTCTCTATCTCTACCGATTACAGTATCTAATTGGTTATTTCTAGCCTTGTTTGTTAGATTTGTTCCATAAATATCTAAGGCTTTACGTTTCTTGTTGTTTTGTTTTTTTTCTACTTTGATACGTTTTTTTCCATCAGAGGTTACTCCATCTGAAGAAGAGTTTTCATTATCTGTAGGTTTTGAAAAAATATTACCAAAGATTGCACCTATTGGAATCGCTTTCCCAGATATATGATTAGTTTGCATTTCTTCTGAATCATCTAGGTCTAAATCCATTTCCAAATCATCTAATTGAGACGTAATACCATTTAACATTGCCTCAATTTGAGAGGTCATATCACTTATATTATTTATATTTTGTGAAGGGTTAGATGAGTTTGTAATACCTTTTTCTTTTGCACAATCTGCACAATACCCTATTAACTTATGAGGATCCGGACTATTTGGATCTTCTGTAAAAATTACTGCTTTTTTCTTATTACATATTGAACATAACATAAATTGAAATTACTCCTTTCCAATAGATTTAATCATACAACAAAAAAACTCAAAAGTCAAGATAGACAAGAATAACAATTAATGTTATAATAAAAAAATATTAGAAATATTAAGGAGACTAAAAAAATGATAAAGAATATGGAAATAGAGGATAAAAAGGAACAAAGAAAAAGAATAATATTGTTTATTTTAATTGGAGTAATATGTGTTATAGCAATTATAATAACAATGATATTTCAAATAAAAGAATTAGAAACTCCCAATCCAATAGAAGAAGAGAAAGAAGAGGTGGTTGAAATACTAAACTTTAACTCGATATTTGATAATCAATTAAACAATCAAGATTATACTATAAAACAACCTCAAAAACTTGATGATAATGAACAAATAGTTTATACAAATTATGAGAAAAAAGAGCAGGTTGAAGGAAAATATGATATAGATGTAAAAATTCCAACCATAAATATAGATAATTCGGTAACAGAAAATGTAAATAAAGAAATTGAAGATATTTTTAGAGAGAAAGCTAGGAATGTTATAAATAATGATGAGGATTACGGAATTATATATACAGTAGAATATACAGCATATGTAAATGAAAATATTTTATCTTTGGTTATAAGGTCGAATTTAAAAGAGGGTTCTAATGCTCAAAGGGTTATAGTAAAAACTTACACATATAATCTTTCAACAGATGAATTAATTGATATAAATGAGATGTTATCAATAAAGAAATTAGATAAGTCAAAAGTGGAAAAATCCATAATTGAAGTAGTGACAGAAAATGCCAAGCAAAATGAAAGCCTAATAAGTTTAGGATATAATGTATATCAAAGAGATTTAACAAGTGAGATGTATGAAGTAGAGAATATATCAAATTTCTTCTATGGACCAAATGGAGTGTTATATATAATTTTTGCATATGGAAATAATAATTATACATCAGAGTTAGACGTAATACCAATTACGTAATAAATTAGGACGATTTTGGTAAGAAGGTTAAAATTACCATTGGATAAATGAATAAAAACAAACCCGTAAGATTAGTCTTACGGGTTTTGAAAAATAAAAGGGGATGTTTACACTTTCAGTGTACTTATAGTATACAGTAGAATTTTGAACATTCTGTGAACAAATAGTGGAAAGTGTGTTAATTTGTGTATATAAAATAAGATGAAAATTTAAGAACGTACCTAAATTTTAAGAAAGCTAATCAGCTTCTTGTAATGTCAAAGTGATAATAGATGTTTCTCCATTTCTATTTATAGTAAGAGTCATTTTGTCACCAACACTATGAGTATTTTTTATAGCATTTAATTCATTCATTGTAGTAACAGTAGTTCCATCTGCAGCGGTTATTACATCTCCGGCTTTTAAACCAGCAAGTTCAGCTGAACTAAATTCTTCAACACTAACAACGTATATACCAATAGGAAGATTGTATCTTTGTGAAAGATCTTCTGTAATTTCTCTACCTGTAATTCCAATATAAGGTCTAATTACTTTATTATATTGAATAAGTTGTTGAGTAACCTCTATTGTGGAATTTATTGGAATAGCAAAGCCTATTCCTTCAACTCCTGTTCCTGAAAGTTTTAAAGTATTTACACCAATAACTTTACCTTCACTATTTACTAATGCTCCACCGCTATTTCCAGCGTTTATGGACGCATCAGTTTGAATTGCAACATAAGTATTTCCATCTTCATCAGAAACTTCACGATTTATAGCACTAACTATTCCGCAAGTTACGCTTGAATCAAGCCCTAAAGGATTTCCTATTGCCATAGCAAATTCTCCAACTTTAACACTATCAGAATCACCAAGTTCTGCAGCAGTAAGACCAGTTGCATCTATTTTAATAACAGCCAAGTCTGTCTGAGAATCTGTACCTATAATTTCTGCACTATATGTTTCAGAGCTATTATATAAGCTGACAGTTATTTTTTGAGCTTCACTCATTTGATAATATGATGAAGAAGATGATGAGCTTACTACATGATTGTTAGTTAAAATATAGCCATCTTCACTAATTATAATTCCAGAACCTGAGGCAGTAGCTGTTGTTGACATGTTTCCAAATATACTTGAGACAGCATACTCAATCTGAATTCCGACAATTGATGGTTGGACCTTTGCAGCGACAGCAATTGCTGTATCAGAATATTCTGTAAGTGAAATGGCTGTGGTTGTTCCTCCATTTGTAATATTTAAAGAATTAGTAGTACCTGAAGTTTCATTACCAAGCATGTATTCTTTTATACTAGGAATCCCAAAACAAGTAACTAATACTAAGGATGCTCCAACTATTCCTGATAAAAATGGTACAAATATGTTTTTAGAAAAAGAGAAGTTAGATTTCTCCTTTTTAGGTGATGAATAAATTCTTGTTTGCAAACTATTTTCAGAATTATTTTCTAGGTCATTTTCATTTTCCATTATAAATACCTCCATTTTTTTGGGCATAAACCCTTTCTATTATAATTATTATAATCATATATTACAATATTAATGTGAAAAAAATGTGAAAAAAATGTAATTATTTATTAGGACATAAACTTTGTCCTCTTGTCCCATAAAATTATTTAATTATTACTTAAAATACTTGAAATAATATGATAGGATAAGCTATAATAAGTAATATAATTATGAGGAGGAAATGTGAATAGATATGAGAAATGAAGAGTATGGAATAACTGCTATAAAATTGATATTTACTATAATTATATTAGTGGCTATTATAGTAACTGCGGGATTTATTACAAAAAAAATATGGGACAATAATTCTGTAAAAGATGTAAAAACTGATTTATTATATATTCAAGCAAAAACAAAAGTGATTTATGATAAAAATATTATAGATGAAAATGAAGAATTATTAGGCGAAAATATAACAGAATATCCATCAAATGATGTAGTAAATGAGATAGTATCACAGAGTGATAAGTGGTATAAATTGAATAAAGAAGACTTAGAAACAATGGAACTAGGAAATTTAAATGTAGAAGATGGATATCTAGTAAATTATGAAGAAGCGGATGTTATTTATGCAAAGGGAATTGAAGAAAATGGCATAATTTATTACAAATTATCAGATATGACAGATGAAGAAATAGAAGAAGAAACAGATAATCAAGGAGTTGATGAAGAAGAGCAAATGGATAATTTAGAAGAGGAAGAAGTATAAAATTAAGTAATTAGTAACTAAGAAGGGGACATTTATGCAAGAAAAAATTAGTGAAAAGGAATATGAAAGATTAAGTAATTTAAAACAAATTGAAAATGATATATATTTAAAAGACAATAAAGTAAAATATATATGTGGAATAGATGAAGCAGGTCGTGGGCCTTTAGCAGGACCTGTTGTTGTTGCAAGTGTAATTATGCCAAAGAATTCAATGATTAAATGGGTAAATGATTCTAAAAAAGTGTCTGAAAAGAGAAGAGAGGAATTATATGAGACTATTACTAAAGAAGCTATTGCATATGGAGTAGGAATTATAGATGAAACTGTAATAGATGATGTTAACATATTAAATGCAACAAAAAAGGGATTAACTGATTCATTAAAGCAATTAAAAGTAAGACCTGATTTGATAATGGTTGATGCTCTAAGTGGAATAGATACATTGCAAATTCCATATATGTCTATTATAAAGGGAGATGCAAAATGCTATAGTATTTCAGCTGCATCAATAATTGCAAAGGTAACAAGGGATAGGATAATGCGTAAGTATGATGAATTATATCCAGAATATGGATTTGCGAAACATAAAGGATATGGAACAGCAGCACATATTGCAAAAATAAAAGAGATAGGACCATGTCCCATCCATAGAAATACATTTATCAAAAATTTTGTATAACACAAATTATAATTTGTA
>CAZWIF010000008.1:23767-27020 GCA_964634355.1 uncultured Clostridium sp. | reverse complement strand
ATGCATTGGCGAAGCAAGGGTATACATATGAAGAAATTATAAAACATTATTATACAGGTGTAGAGATAACGAGAATTAATTAAATCATCCCAACAAACAACAATTTAAATAAATGTATAAGAATAATAAATCTGGGAAATAATGTATCTAAATGAAGGAGGAACATATATGAAAGATAAGATAAAAAAGATTACTTATGTGAGTATTATTCTTACTATACTTGTAGTAATTGCTCTTATAATAGCTATGGTTGTGAATATAAATAGTATGTATTCAGAATATAAAGAGCAGGCTATAAAGGCACAGGATATAATTACTAATCAAGAGGATTATGCTTTAGTAGAGGACTATGAAGAGGCTAGTAGTTCGATAGGAGAGACTATTGAAGAGACAAGTGAAGAGGTAGACAAGAAAGAAACAGATATTGTAGATAGTACAAGTGAGAGTGTAAAAACAACAGCTGAAGAGGTAAGAACAGAAAACATACAAGAAAAGGTAATCCCTGATCCGACTTTTGTTAAGCCAGTAGAGGGTGAAATTATAAAAGGATATAGTAAAGAGAATTTGGTATATTCTGAAACTTTGAAGGAATGGACAACTCACACAGGAATTGATATACAAGCTGAGATGACAACTGTAGTAAAAGCAGCAACAGAGGGTACAGTAAAATATATAAAAAATGATCCTAGATATGGAATAACTGTTATAATAGAACATGTAAATGGATATGAAACAAGGTATTCAAATCTTTTAACAGCAGAATTTGTAACAGTAGGGGAAGAAGTATTGCAGGGACAAACTATAGGAACAGTGGGGAATACGTCAAGTTTTGAAGTCTTGGATGAACCACATTTGCATTTTGAATTGCTAAAAGATAGTCAATATTTAGATCCAACATTGTATATAGAGTTCTAGAAATAAGAGGTTAGAATGTAGGGGCACGGTGTACCGTGCCCCAGAAATATTGCAATTTTGTAACATTTAATGAAATTTCTCTGAAATACTTAAAAAAAAACTTGATATTTTTTTAATTGTAGTGTATGATATTGGTATAAATTTTATAAGTAGAAATATAAGGAGATTAAGGTTGAAAAAGAAAGGAATAATCTTTTTGTGCCTTGAGAAAGGAATAATAGTTAATATGAAAAAGGTAGTAATTTCTTTATTGGTAGTAATGTTTATTTTATCTATGATTATTTCATACAAGGTTTATGCAAGCAGTGGTGAAGAAATATTGAACTCGGAGACAGGAAGTCAATTAATCGAGATAAAAGAAAAAGAATCAAAAGAATTAGAAGATTATATTGAAGCATATGGAGACGAGACATATGGTTTTACTGCATACATATTAAATAAGGTAAGATTTTTTAGTATACCATTGTGCTTTTTAGGAATAGCGATTGGGGCTATATATCAGTATGTTATAGGAATAAGAAAACTAGATACAAGATATAGAGGTTTTTTTGCTGTAATAGCATTTATAACAGTACTTATTATATGCCAGATATTACCATTTATATTTGTAGTAGTAGTTAAGTTCGGAAGGAGTTAAAACTAATGAAGGTTTTGTTTGCGGTTAGCACAGAGGATATAGCAGAGAAAATAATCAAAATATATCAAAAAGAATATAAAGAGATAATCTCTTCAAAGAATGTTTATTATTTCAATGCTATTATAAAAGAATTACAAAGAAATCAAACTTATGATAGAATAATCATAAGTGAGGATTTGGAGCCATTTACTAATAATAATTATGATGCTATTGATAAATTTATATTTGAAAAGTTAGATGGAATAAGTGATGAAGCTATTGATACTAAAGGAAGAGATATCCCAATAGTTGTAATTTGTTCAGAGAGAAGAGAAAAAGCAGATAATTTATTAGTAAAATTATTTTCAATTGGAATTTATGATGCTTTAGTAGGTAATGATAGAACAATCGAAGAAGTTTGTAAGCTATTGAATAAACCTCGTACAAAAAAAGAGGCAAAAGCTTATTATAAAATAGAACAGGGTGAATATGAACATGAAGATGAGAAAAATGTTAGTGAAATAGAAATTCAAAATATCTTATCTCATTACAGAAAATTAGGAAAAAATGAAGCTAGATATGTGGAAAGCTTTGATAGTATTGCTGAGCAATATAATGATGACCAATTAAAAATAATAATTAAATTTTTACCAATGGAGGTAAAAGCAGTACTTGAAGCAGACTCACCTAAATATCAATCTATAATGACATATAAACCATCTCTTATTAGAAAAGAAGAGCCTAAGAAGAATAATTTAAATATATCAAAGATTGTCGATAGCCGTTCAAAACAACTTTCTGGTCCAGTTATAATACCATCAGCCATTAAAACAAATGAGGTAAGAAAAATTTCACAGAAGGATGCTTGGAAAACAAAAGTGGAGCTAAACAATGTGAAAACAAGACGACTTCAAGATAATCAAAGAGAAACCTTTGAAGAACAAGATAAAGAACAAGATGTAAATGAATTTGAAAAATTAGAGGAGATGCAACAAAACAATATAAATGAATTTGAGATACCGGTGGAAGAACCTAGAGTTGAGAAAGATTCTACAAATTCAATATTAGAAGAGTTAGATAACATAGAGGGAGTTGAACCAATAGTTCCAATCGAGCCAATAACTCCAATTGAAACTCAATTAGATCAACCTATAAAAAGAGGAAGAGGAAGACCTAGAAAAAATCCACCTCCTTCACTAGAGGAATTAAATAAACCTAAAAGAGGAAGGGGAAGACCTAGAAAGAATCCACCAGTAGATGTTGTTCAAGAAAAGATAAAAACAGATAAAAGCTCATCATTATCAGAAGTTGAAGAACCTGAAGAGGAAATTAATACTTCTGTATTACCTGGATTTGACATAGAGGATACATCTCCAAAGACATCAGGCTATAAAGAGGAAACAGAACTTCCAGGATTTGATGAGGAAGAGAAAGAAGAAACAGAACTTCCAGGATTTGATGAGGAAGAGGAAGAAGAAACAGAACTTCCAGGATTTGATGAGGAAGAGGAAGAAGAAACAGAACTTCCAGGATTTGATGAGGAAGAGGAAGAAGAAACAGAACTTCCAGGATTTGATGAAGAAGAGGAAGAAGAAGAAACAGAACTTCCAGGATTTGATGAAGAAGAAGAGAAAGAAGAAACAGAACTTCCAGGATTTGATGAAGACGATGATAACCAAGTTGCTAAACAAAACAATTTAAGACATAATGATAGAAGAAATT
>CAZWIF010000008.1:13986-23667 GCA_964634355.1 uncultured Clostridium sp. | reverse complement strand
GATGATAACCAAGTTGCTAAACAAAACAATTTAAGACATAATGATAGAAGAAATTATAATGATTATTTCAACAATGAAGAGGATGAAACTTATACATTGCCATCAACTAAGAAAATGCAGATACCTAAAGATGAAGAAAAGGTAGTAGATATTTCATATCTATTAACTCAAGATAAAAAGTTGGTTGCATTTTTAGGAACTTCAAAGAATGGAGTATCTTTCTTGGTTAATAATATTGCATCAATATTGTCGAACAAAGGAATAAAAACAGCAATAGTTGATCTAACAAGAAATAAAAATTCATATTATATATATACTGAAAATAAAGAAAAATTAAGAGAAATAGCATATGCTTCTATGGAAAACTTGAAACAGGGAAATCCTGACGGAATAGAAGTGAATAATAATTTAACAGTATATACGTCATCACCTAATATTAGAAATACAAATTATAGTATTGAGAGTATGTTGACAACACTGGCTAAAAATTATTCTTTAGTATTATTGGATTGTGATTACTCAACCAATAAGGAGTATTTTAGAGCAGCACAAGAGATATATATGGTTCAAAGTATGGATGTTTTAACAATTCAACCATTAACAGAATTCTTAAGAAAATTAAAATTAAATGATATATTACAACCAGAAAAACTAAGAGCTGTTATAAATAAGGCACAAAAGGTAAAAAATCTAAATGAAGAGATGATTGTTGGAGGTATGTCAACATATAATGACCCTGAAATGTCAATTCAAGATAGATTATTTAATATGAAGACTATTAAAACAACAATAATTCCATTTGATATAGATGTATATTCGCTATACTTAGCAGAAATTGCAAACTGTGAAATAACCACAAAAGGATATAATAAAACATTTATGAATTACTTAAATAAGTTAGCAGATCAAGTATATCCAGTAGTATCAAGTGGAGGATTAAAAAAGAAGAACAATAATAATCATAATAATTATGAACAAAAAGGAACAACATTCTCTGCAGATATGAGCAATACGTTAAGTCAAATGAAGAAACAATATAAATAGAAAAAGGAGTGACATAGGCAGATATGTGGGTAATAGGTATAATATTAGTTTTAGTCGCCATAATAATTGTGCTGATTTTATATAATATAAAAATTCATAAGGAAGTTAATAACTACAAAAATATTAACCAAAAGATAAATGGATTAAATGTATTGCAAGATTTCATGAGCACGGCTGGAGAAGCAATGAGTGTTGATGAAAAAATTAAAAAGATAAATGATATTCTTATTGAAGAATATGATATTAAGTATTCTACAATTGTAGAATTTAATGGAACAGAATATGTTATAAAGGCTTCAAATGTAGAAGAAAAGCATTGGGATAATCTTAGAAGCTTGCATAATGAAGAAATATTTAAAGATAGTATAACTACTGCAACACCAAAATACATTACTGTCGACCAAGAAAATGAAAGATTACCATATCAAAAAAGTGAATTTGGAAGAGCAAAAGCAGCAATGTTTTTCCCATTATACATTGAAAATGTGTATATTGGGTATTGGATAATTGAAAGTGGAGTTCCACACGCATTTGATGATATTGATACGACTATACTTGAAGTTGTAAAGGATAACATATTATCAGTATTTAAAATTGTAAACTATCAAAACATTGTTGAAAGCCTGCCTAGAGAAGATTATTATTCCGCATTACAAACAGGAGAATATCTATTTAATGATGGAAGAACTGTAATTGATAAATATACACTTTCAACAATATGTATGTTTAAAATTATAAATATTGAGCAAATTAATAAAGAGTTTAACAGAGAAACTGGAAATCAGGTAATAATGGACATGTGCGATTATATAAAGGAAAACTTATCAAGTGAGTATATTTTTGTAAGATATATGGGACCAAAATTTGTGATTGCATTCTCTGGAGTTGAAGTAGATGGTGTTGCTAAGTTTATTTTAGATATAAAAAATGCAGTTGAAAATTTAGAGGTAGAAGAAATAGAAGAAGACAACGATAAGAATAAAACATCAGAAAAAAGAGTGGCTAAAATAAAATTAAACTTTGTGTTAAGTACATATTATAAAGGAACTGCATTGGAAAAATTATTAAAAAAATTAGAAGAGTATATTGATAATGCACCAGCTACAGAAAGTGATATTAATAATATTTAATATAAATTAGGAAAATGTTAAAAATAAGCCATAGGAAAGGAAGGAATAAAAAATGGAAATGGATAAAACAATGAATTTTAAATTAGAAAAAGAGAAGAATTTAAAGACTAAGGATACTTTAAAACAAGTATATGATGCTTTAGTAGAAAAAGGATATAATCCAGTGAATCAAATAGTAGGTTATATATTATCAGGTGATCCAACATATATTACAAGTCATAAAAATGCCAGAAATATAATTAGACAAATTGAAAGAGATGAGCTATTAGAAAGAATGGTAGAAAATTATATAGGAATAAATGAATAATATGAGAATATTGGGAATAGATTATGGAGACGCAAGAGTTGGAATTGCTATTTCGGATTCATTAAAAATAACATCTCAAGGATTAGAAACCATTCATCATAAAGGAAACGATAAAATTGTATTAAAAAGACTGGAAGAAATTTTAAATGAGTATGAGATTGAAACAATAGTGGTGGGTATGCCATTTAATATGAATGGAACTAGTTCTGAAAGAGTAGAAGTAACCGAAAAATTTATTCATAAATTGAAATGTAAGTTTAACAATATTAAAATTGACACTGTAGATGAAAGATTAACAACAGTGGCTGCACATAGGACTATGAATATTCTTGATGTAAACAAGAAAAATAAAAAGAATATTGTTGATACAATATCGGCAGAATATATATTGGAGACATATATAAATAAATATATAAATTGAAAGGAGAAAATTGATGGATAACAATCAAAATGGAATGGAAGAAGAGTTGGATAACATAATAGTTTTAAATGATGAAAATGGAGAGGAAGTTAAATTTGAATTTTTAGATTTAATTGAACTAGATGGCGAAGAATATGTGGTATTATTGCCAGCTGAAGAAACAGATGAGGCTGATGAAGTTGTTATTTTAAAAGTTGAAGACACTGAATCAGAGGATGAAGAATCTTATGTAAGTGTTGAAGATGAAGAAACACTTACTACTGTATTTGAAATGTTTAAAGAAAAATTTAAAGATGAATTTGATTTTGTAGACGAAGAATAAAAATGTTATAAAGGAATTATAATATTTGCAATAATGTAATTTTAAATAATAATATTCTTTTAGGGGCACGGTGCACCGTGCCCCGTTGAAGTATTGTACAAGAAAGGAATAAAAAATGAATGTTGGATTTGTATCATTAGGTTGTAGCAAGAATCTAGTAGTAACAGAAGAAGTAATAGGATTATTTAAGAAACATAATTTTAATATCGTAAATAATGAAAATGAAGCTGATGTGATTGTAATAAATACATGTGGATTTATTGAGTCTGCAAAACAAGAGGCAATTGATACAATTCTGGAAATGGCGGAATACAAAAATAAAAGATGCAAATATTTGGTTGCAATGGGATGTATGGTAGAAAGATATGAAGAAGAACTAAAAAAGGCATTACCAGAAGTAGACTTATTTATAAGGGTTAGTGATTACAATATTTTGTGGAGGAAAATATCAGAATTATTAAAGTTAGAGATATCAAATGAATGTATGAATTGGGCTGATAGAGTAATTACAACAGGTGAAACCTTAGCATATTTAAAAATTGCAGAAGGCTGTAGTAATCATTGTACATATTGTGCTATACCTAATATCCAGGGACCATATGTTTCAAGAGAATTTGAAGAAATAATAAAAGAAGCAAAATTGTTAGCGGACAAAGGAATAAAAGAATTAATTGTAATTGCACAAGATACTACTAAATATGGAATGGATTTATATGGAAAACAGAGATTACCAGAGCTTTTAAAGGAACTATGTAAAATAGATGGAATCGAATGGATTAGATTTTTATATGCATATCCAGAAAGTATAACAGAAGAACTAATACAAGTAGTAAAAGAGAATGATAAAATTTGCAATTATTTTGACATACCTATTCAGCATATCTCAGACTCAGTATTAAGAAGAATGAACAGAAAGAGCAATGGAGAAAGCATAAAAAATCTAATAAAAAAAATTAGAGAGAAAATACCAGATGTTATATTAAGAACAACATTAATAGTAGGTTTCCCAGGAGAAACAACGAGGGATTTTGAGGAATTATATAAGTTTGTAGAAGACACCAAGTTTGACAAATTAGGAGTTTTCACATATTCAAAAGAAGATGGAACACCTGCAGAAAAAATGAAAGACCAAATACATTCAAGCACTAAGAAGTCTAGATATAATAAGATTATGAAATTACAACAAGGTATCTCTGAAAATAGCTTGAAAAACAAAATTGGAAATACATATAAAACTTTAATTGAAGAAAAATCATTTGATGGAAGATATCTAATCGGAAGAACATATATGGATGTACCAAATGAAGACGGAGTAGTGTTTATAAAAAATGATGTAAACAAGGATTTAATAGGCAAATTTATAAATGTAAAAATAACAGATGTAAAAGAATACGACTTGATTGGAGAATTAGAGATGTAGGGGTCGCTGTTTTCGGCAATCCGAATGGGTGAGCATTGCTCGTCTACCAATTGAAAATAATATAAAGAAGGGATTAGAGATATGGAAAATAAAGGTTTAAAATATGATGTAAATATAGATGAGGCAAATGAAGCAAAAAGGAATATGGCAGATAGCCTAGCAACAGATAATAAAAGAGTATTAAATAAAATAGGTGCTTTTTCATCATTGTATGATATAAAATTTGAAGAATATAAAAATCCAGTGTTAGTACTAAAAACAGAAGAGCCAGGGTCTAAACAATTAATTGCCGCACAATATGATAAGCTTGAAAATGTATCATATGATATGATTAATCATTTAATAAATGATTGTATAGTAATGGGAGCAAAACCATTAACTGTTCAAGATGCTATTATTTGTGGAAAAATGGATAAGGTGGCTATTAATAAAATAGTAAGAGCTGTATCAGATGCATGTAAAGCACAAGGGTGTGTATTGACAGGAGGAGAAACATCAGAGCAACCAGGTGTGCTAAATGCAGGTACATATATCTTAACATCAAGTATTGTTGGGATTGTAGATAAAGACTCTATTATTGATGGTTCAAAGATAGAAGTAGGAGATGTTGTAATTTCAGTAGAGTCTAGTGGAGTACATACAAATGGATATACTTTGGTAAGACAAATAATGAAGCAATCTCCAGAGATTTTAGGTGAAAAAGTTGGAGATAAAACATTTATAGAAGCTATATTAGAGCCACATAGGTGTTATTATAAAACAATAAAAGATTTATTTTCTGAGAATATAATTACAGGACTTGCACATATAACAGGCGGAGGAATTAAAGAAAATCTAAATAGGATATTACCTGAAAATGTAAATGCAAGAATAGATGCAAGTAAATATCAAATATTAGACATATTTAAATTAATAAAAAAATATGGAAATGTGGAAGATGCAGAAATGCTTAGAACATTTAACTTAGGAGTTGGATTGACAATTGTAGCGAAAAAAGAACATGTAGATAGAATAATAAAACATATCAAAGAACAAGGCGTAAACTGCTATGAAATAGGAGAAATAGTTCCAGGAAATAAACAGGTGGAAGTAATAGGAAATTTTGATTGGAATAATAATTATTGATAAAGATTTAGTTTGTATGATATAATAAAAATAGATAAAGAAGTAGCATTTAGGTGGAGAAAATAGAAATGAGAAGAATAAAAGGATATAAAATAATAAATAAGTGCTATACAAGAAAAAAATATTTAAAACCCATTAAAATACGGGTTAAAATTAAAGAAAATGTTAAAAGATAGTGTAAAGGATATTCTAAAAATTTTTCTGATATTTAATATAGTTAACTTGATGCAATTTTTTATTGTTAGTGATCCTTGGATAAAAAATATGTTCATAATTAATTATGTTAAAACTTTAAATTTTAGACAATATGTTGAAATCCTAAAATATGGTTTTAATAATGTATACTGGTGTAGTCTATTAGTATTGATTGCTATATATATGCTAATCTATTCAATAAGTGGTAAAAAGAAAATGTCAATACTTTTTACAATAGTATTGATATATATGTGTTCTATTCTAAATTACATTGTAACAGATATAAGAGGAAATGCATTTACAATATATGATTTATTGGCTGTTAAGACTGCAATAAATGTAACTAGTAATTTAGAGTTTACTATAAATAACGATTTCAAGATTGCTACAGTATTGTTCATATTAGCTATGATTTTAGCAGTGTTCTTATATAAAAGAAAAAATAAGGAAAAAGCAAAGAAAAAAACAAGAATTATTATGCCCTGTTTAGCAGTTGTGGTATTAATATTTGTTGTTAATAGTAGTGTTGTAAATGATTTAGCTATGTGGAATATAAATACAACATATGCAGATTATGGGGTGATTTTAACCTGGGTAAAATTAATGACAGCGTTAAGAGTTGAAAAACCTGAAGATTATAATATAAGCGAAGTTAAAGCAATATTGGACCAATATGAATATGATGAATATAATAATGAGAATTTGGATGTTAATGTGATAGTTATAATGAATGAGTCATTTGCAGATTATACCAAAAGCGAAAACGTGGAATTATTTGAGGATAATATTCCATATTTCCATTCTCTTCAGGAAGCAGATAATGTTATAACAGGTATCATGCATTCAGATACATATGGCGGAGGAACAGCAAACATTGAATATGAATTTTTAACTCAGAATACGATTGCATTTTTACCAGTAGGTTCTATAGCATATCAACAATATGTAACAGAAGGAACTGACTCTATTGTAAGTAGAATGAAGGAATTAAATTACATAACTTATGGAATTCATACATGGAACAAAAGTGGATATAGAAGAGAAAATGTATACCGCTATTTAGGATTTGATTATTATATGTTTAAAGAGGACTATGATGACTTAGAGTATCTAGCAAATAACTACACTAAAGATAAAAGTTCTTATGAAAAAATAATGGAAATTCTAGAGAAAAAGAGTGAAGATGACAGAATATTTTCGTTTAACGTAACAGTACAGAATCATATACCATATAGTCATGTAAATACTGAGGCAAAAAAATATGCCGAGAATAGAATAATGAATATATATTTTCAAACGGAGAATGAGTCTGATACTGCATTAGAAAAATTAATTGAATATTTAGAAAGATATGACCAAAAAATTATACTCTTATTTTTTGGTGACCACCAACCGAATACAGGAAATGAAGATATAATAAAAGATGAAGAAAATAAGTGGAAAGTACCATATTTAATTTGGACTAACTATGATATAGATGAAGTTGAATATGGGGAAACCAGTGCAATTTATTTACAGAGTATATTAATGGAGGTTGCAGGATTACCTAAGGATAGTTATACAAATTATATAAGTGAGTTAAGAACACAGATACCGATATTGACTGCAAATTATTATATTGGAGATGATGGAGTAAAATATTATTACAATGATACTTCTGCACCTTATTATGAAAAAATTCAAGAGTATAGAAAAATTGTATATTATCAGATGTTTGACAAATGAAAGGGGATAAGTAAGAGGAGAATTTAGGATGGAAGAATTACAACTAAAAAGAATAAAAGGATATAAAATAATAAATAAGAGTTATACAAGAAAAAAATATCTAATGCCTGTGCCAAGAGATGAACTAAAAATAAAAAAAGCATTAAAGGATATTCTAAAAATTTTTCTTATATTGAATCTGGTTAATATAATGCAATTTTTTATAGTTAATGATGAATATGTAATGAATGTATTTTATATTAGATATATGAAGGAAGTAGGATTTACAGGGTATTTAGAGGCAATAACTACAGCATTTAATTATATATATTGGTATAGTTTAGCTGTATTAGCGATAATATATTTAATATTTTATTCGATTACAAATAGAAAAAAAACGTCTTTAATTCTATTAACAGCTATTATATATATTTATTCGTTAATAAATTACATCGTTACAGATATAAGAGGTAGTGCTGTTACATTATGTGATGTTTTATCGATAAAAACAGCATTAAATGTATTTAGTGGAATGAGTTTTACGGTTAGCAAAAATCTTATTATTGGAACTATTTTAATTATAGTAATAATTATTATGATTATTACATTACCTAGAAAAGACAAAAAAATAGGAATTAAGAAAAGACTACTAATTGGATTTTTATCAATAATGGCTATAATACTAATAGCACATAGCAATTATGTAACAGGTATGTCAATATGGAATATGAATTATACATATACTGATAATGGTGTGATTATGACTTTAGTAAAATTAGCTACAAATTTGAATGTAAAAAAGCCTGAAGGATATAATAAAGAAGAAGTGGAAAAGATATTAGAAGAATATCAAACTGATAACAATTATGACATTGAGGATATAGATGTAAATATTGTAGTTGTAATGAATGAATCTTTTACAGACTATGCACAAAATTCAAATGTAGAAATAACAGAGGACAATATACCATATTTCCATCAGTTACAAAATGAAGAAAATGTAATAACAGGTATAATGCATTCAGATGCTTTTGGTGGATATACAGCTAATATTGAATATGAATTTCTGACACAAAATACAGTTGCTTTTTTACCAGTTGGTTCAACTGTATATCAACAATATATCACTACAAATATTAGATCTATAGTAAGTAGAATGCAAGAATTGAATTATACTACTTATGGAATACATTTGTGGAATGGAAGTGGATATAGAAGATTTGCTGTGTATAAATTTTTAGGATTTGATTATTATAAATTTAAAGAAGATTATGATGACTTAGAATATCTCACAAATGACTACACTACAGATAAAAGTT
The DNA here is from genome assembly GCA_964634355.1 of uncultured Clostridium sp. Taxonomy (GTDB): domain Bacteria; phylum Bacillota; class Clostridia; order TANB77; family CAG-508; genus CAKPSH01. The sequence continues at coordinate 14,680 of CAZWIF010000008.1, read as the reverse complement.
CTTATGAAAAAATAATGGAAATACTTAATAATAAATCAAGTGATGAGAAGATATTTTCATTTAATGTAACAGTTCAAAACCACAAACCATATGATAGATTTGGAGAAGAAGCTATAAACTATTCTGAAAATGAAATGATGAATATATACTTGCAAACAGAGCATAAATCAGACATGGCATTAGAAGAGTTAATAGAATATTTAAAGGATTATGATGAAAAAGTAATACTGCTATTTTTTGGAGATCATCAACCTAATGTTGAAATTGATGAAATAAATGATGATGAGGAAAATAAATATAAAGTACCATATTTGATATGGGCGAATTATGACATAGAAGAAAAAGAAGTAGGAGATACAAGTGCAAACTATTTGCAAAGTATATTGATGGAGACTTTAGGTTTGCCTAAAGATGAATATACAAATTATATAGCAGAATTAAGAGAACAAATACCAGTATTAACAGTAAACTATTATATAGGAAATAATGGAGAAAAATATCAATTAGATGATATAACATCACCTTATTATGAAAAAATTCAAGAATATAGAAAAATTGTATATTATCAGATTTTTAATAAATGAAATTTGTTTGATATGTAAATAAAAGGGCAGGAACATTTAATTCCTGCCCTTATGTATTAAACATAAAAGTGGGAAAGAAATATTCCTGTCTTAAAGTAAAATTTCATTTT
>CAZWIF010000008.1:0-13886 GCA_964634355.1 uncultured Clostridium sp. | reverse complement strand
ATTAAACATAAAAGTGGGAAAGAAATATTCCTGTCTTAAAGTAAAATTTCATTTTCCTTTTATCAAAAGTAAAATTTTATTTACTTTTTATTAAAAGTAAAATTTTATTTTCCTTTAAATACGAGTAAAATTTGCTTCGCAAATTTTCCACGTAAATTACTATTTGCTAGTAATAAACTTATTTGTTAGCCATGTTTGTTTCAGCCTGTTGTATTAACTTTTTAACCATGTTACCACCGATTCTACCAGCGTCTCTTGAAGATAGGTTACCATTATAACCATCTTTTAAAGTTACACCAACTTCACTAGCTACTTCATATTTGAATTTATCTAAAGCGTCCATAGCTTCTGGAACTAATTTTTTGTTAGAATTTGTTGCCATTATATTCACCTCCTAGAAATAAATCATTTTGCAATGAAATAATTTGCCTATCAAATCATTTCATAATATATCTTGCACAATATCTACAAAATTAAACAAGAAAAATTTTACAAAAATGTGAAATAAAAACATTGTAAAAAAAAGTATAAAAATGTTATAATAAAAACAAAAATGTATCAGTAAACATTACAAAAACATTACAAAAACATTACAAAAATATTACTTTTGTGTTACGAAAGTCATAAAAGGTTGAATATTAAAATTTTGTGATGTATAATAAAAATAATTATGATATATTAAAATATAAGGGAGGAATTTGAAATGGCATCAAACCCAATGCAAAAAAAAGCAAGAAACTCATTTTTATTAGGAATGTTTATTACAATGATAATAGCTGCAGCTGTAATAGGATTTCTATTATATCAAATGAAATTAAAACAAGATGAAGAAGAGGAGATAGAGTTAGCAAAGAAGTCAGTGTATGTATTAGCACAAGATGTAACAGCTGGTTCAACTGTAGCATTAAAAGATGATAGTGGAAAAATTTTATTAACATTAACGGAGGTAGATTCAACTATAGCACCAACAACAATTATAGCCTTAACCGATATAACAGAAAATTCATTGTTCAAGGTAGATTTGGCTGCAGGGACAATACTAACAAGTGACCTTATAGTAGAGGCAGAGGATGTAACATCAGATGATACGAGAGAGCAAGAATTTAATATGGTTATTTTACCTACATACTTAGCAGCTGATGATTATATAGATATAAGATTAAGGCTGCCAAGTGGAGAGGATTATGTAGTTGTATCTAAAAAGAAAGTAATTGATACAGATGAAGAAACAGTATGGCTAAATCTAGGAGAGGACGAAATATTAACATTAGCAAATGCAATAGTTGAAGCATATCAAATAGCGGGATCTCTATTGTATGCAAATACATATGTTGAGCCAGGGCTACAAGTAGCTGCAACAGTTACTTATGTTCCAAGCGATAGCGTTATTAAGCTGATTGCTGCTGATCCAAATGTTGTAGAAGAAGCAAAGTCAGCTCTAGCTGATAGATATAATATAGCTACTTTGAAAGAGCAAAGACAAAATATTATTGATGCGGCAATAGTAGCAGGAGCAGAAGATGCACAGAGCAATGTTGCATCAGGAGTTGATACATCAATTGAAACGCAAAAAGAATCTAGAAGCAATTATTTAACAGAATTAGAAGCAGCTGCATCAGCAGAAACAACATCAACAACAACTACAAAATAGTAAAAAAAGGAGAAAGGAAAATGAAAAAAGTCGGATTTATTGGTGCGTATGATAAAACTAATTTGATAATGTGCCTTGCAAAAGTCTTAGCAATGAAAAATAAAAAAGTTTTAATTGTTGATACAACGGCTGAACAAAAATTTAAATATGTAGTACCTACCATACATCCGACTATGACTTATATAACAACATGGGAAGATATAGATGTAGCAGTCGGATTTGAAAAAATGGAAAAAATATCTGATTATGTTGGAATGACTGACGAGAAAATTGATTATGATGTTGTATTAATGAATATAGATAATCAAAAAGCAATGGAAAGTATGAAAGTAGAAGAAAATGATGCAAATTGTTTTGTAACTGCAATGGATTTATACTCTATTAGAAAAGGAATTGAAATATTTGGAAATATCAAAAAACCAATGAAATTGATAAAAATAATATTTTCAAGAGAAATGAGTGATGCTGATAATGAATATATAGATTATTTGGCAGAGGGTTCTATGATGGAATGGAACAAGAAACAAGTCTTCTTTCCTTTAATGTTAGATGATAAATATGTAGAAATGGATAATCAATTAATATATAGACTTGGATTGAAATCAATGAGCTCAATATACAAAGACAGCTTAGCATCATTAATTGGACTGCTATTTGAAAAGGAAATTAGAGAGCAAGATGCAAAAAGAATAATAAAAGCATTGGAAAAAGGTGGGATATAGATGTCTGTAATAACTTTTTGGAATAATAGTGCGGGTGGTCATATAGGACAAACTTCATCTATATTAGCAACAGCCACTTTGATGGCCGTAGAACATAATTATAAAATTTTAATAATATCTACCAAATTAGCAGACAAGGATACAGAGAGAGCTTATGGAGTGGTTGAAAACACCGCAATGAAATTTCTAAAAATAAAAGAAGCAAAATTTAATTCCGGTATTGAAGGTGTAATGAAATTAGCATCAAGTGGAAAGCTTACACCAGAACTAATAGGCAATTATACAAAGATAGTACTTAAGAATAGACTGGAAGTATTGCCAGGTAAAAATGAAACAGAAGATGAAGAAATTGATAAGTTTGATTTTAATGATTATGCAGATGTAATTAAAATAGCTGATAAATATTATGACATGGTATTTATCGATTTAGAATTAGATTTAAATCTAGAATATGTAAAAAGGATTCTTAAGATTTCTGACATAATAGTTTGCAATATGGAGCAAAAAATTGCAAAGATTGAGGAATTATTACAATTTCAAAAACAAGAAAGATTAGTAGGCGGAAAAAATATATTATATTTAATAAATAGATATGAAAAGAACTCGAAGTACAACGTTAAAAATATATTAAGAAATTCAAGTATAAAAGATAAAATATTCACAGTACCATATGACATAATGTTTAGCGATATAATGCAAGATGGGACATGTCAAGATTGGTTTTTAAATCCTAAAGTTAGAAGAGCAACATTTGAAGATGAACACGGATTTTTTATTACAGAAGTAAATAAATTTTGTGATGGTATAATTTATAAAATTCAAGAATTACATATGGCAGGATATAAAACGAAATAAACAAAGGGAGGCTTAGTGATGATAAATATTATAATGATATTATTACTATTAGTAGTGGCTGGTTTTGGAATCTATAAACTAATTTTAAGCAAGAAAAATGCAGAACAAGATAAAGATATTGAAGTAGATGATAAAACATTTTCTCTAGAAATGATGTCAAAATTCGTAAAGAAGAGACTAGATGAAATTACAAAAGTAAACTTATATGATATTGGATTATCAGAAGAAGAATTAAAAAGAAGAAAGAATAAAAAATACGAATTAAAAAAGGCATTAAAAGGATGTACATATGGTGACGTTAATGATAAAAAATACGTAAAAGGAATAATGTTTGACTTATTACTTCAAGAATATGGAGTAGATGAAACAAACATATCAAAAGCAATTCCTTTTGATATTCCATCATTACTAACACCTCAAGATAAATTTGATATACTTATTTATAAATATAAGCAAGAATTTGGATATGAAGCTTTAACACAGCTTATCAAAAAATACAATCTAGCAACATTGAAATATCTTGAGGGAGAAGCAAAACCCTCATATGTTATAACATCAGAAGAAATTAGTGATATTTTTGAAAAGGAACAAATACAACTTGAATTTAATGACAAATTAGAGGTTGTAGTTCAAAGAATATATCAATACTATAAAGGATACAGTGCTATAGATGAAGTTAGAGACATGAATATAGATGGCGTATCAGGAGGTGTTTCTGGTTTACCAGAGTCATTCCTAAGTCAGGTTGCACAGACAGATGGAGATTATCTAGGACAAGTTATGGATAATAAAGTGCCAAGATCATGTGATAGTATATGGATATTTTTCCAAGGAAAATCAATAAGGCTTGCATTCTTAACATTTGGAAGTGAAAGTGAGTTAAAGAGAGTATGTCAAAACATATATAAATATAACAATCCAGGACAGCTATCAGATTCAAATGGTTATAAGATTAATGAAATGAAAGACGGTTCACGTGTTGTTGTTGTTAGACCTAGCATGTCTGAGTCATGGGCTTTCTTCGTAAGAAAGTTCGATGTTAAGCGTGCTACATTGGAGCAAATTATTACATGTGATGGTAAGGATGAAGCAATAGATTTATTAAAATTCTTAGTTAAAGGAGCTAGAATTATAGCCCTTACAGGTGAGCAGGGTTGTGGTAAAACAACAATGCTTATGGCAATGATTGAAAACATTTATGAAACATTAAACATAAGGGTACAAGAGATGGCTTTCGAGTTGCACTTGAGAAAAATATACCCAACAAGAAATATACTATCATTAAGAGAGACAGAAACAATCTCTGGACAAGAGGGATTGGACGTTCAGAAAAAAACAGATGGATCTGTTAACATCATAGGTGAGGTTGCTACTGACCCAGTTGCATCTTGGATGATACAAGCTGCTCAAGTTGCTTCAAAATTCACATTATTTACTCACCACGCTAAAACTTTTCCAAACTTAGTTACAGCACTTAGAAACTCAATGTTAAGAACTGGTGTATTCAAGGATGAAAAAACAGCAGAGGAGCAGGTTATACAAGTATTAAACTTTGACATTCACTTAGTAAAAGACTTCAGAGGTAGAAGATATATCGAAAGAGTTACAGAATGTATTCCAATAGAAAATGCTAACCCATATACAAGGGATTATAGGAATGGAAAGAATTTAGAAGAAAAAATAGAAAAATTTATGGATAATGCTACAAACTATTTCCAGAATGTCACAGACAGACAAACATATGCATATGTAAACATTATGGAATTTAGAGGAGACGGATATGTACTAACTAATAAAATATCAGACAAAAATATAGAAGAGATGAGAATGAACATGGATGAAGCAGATGCAGAAGAATTTGATGAATTTATTGAAAAACATTGGGGAAGTACAAAGAAGAAAGCAAAATAAAAATAGAAAATTGAGGATTGGAGGGCCTAATTAAAGATGTCTACTGATATGTTAAAATATATACTAATTGGATCTATAGCTATCTTTGGAATTATAGTTGCATTATATTTTAGTGTAATGAAAAAGTTAGATAAAGGCGATAGAAAATATGCAAAGCAATTGAAACAAGGAACACAAACTAATCAATTTTCATTTGAAATCTTGCTTATGAAATTATATACAACATATTTGAAAATTCCAGGATTAAAAAGATACCTTTTAAAAATTAGAAGAAGGCTTGAAATAATAAACATTGATGATGAATATCAAACAAGAAAACAAGCATCATTAAGCTTAACAAAAGCTCTTTTATGGGTTATTCCTCTAACGATTATTATAATAATGTTATCATCAAGCAATGCTTTACTAATGGTTACATTATTGCTGTTTGAAGTGTTTATAGTAGAATCATTAGTAGAAGGAAATGTAAATAAATTAGATAATAAATTACTAAAACAGCAGATAGAGTTTTTTGCAGAAATAAGACATGCATACCATGAAACAAGTATGGTTGAAGAAGCCATATACCAAGTAGCACAATCAAATGAAGAAGAGGTCTCTAGACAGGGAGAAAAAATATATGAAATATTAATTTCAGATGACCCAGAGACAGAACTTGAAAAATATTATGATATTGCACCAAATAGCTATTTAAAGGAGTTTGCCGGACTTTCATATTTAACAAGAGAGTTTGGTGATAGAAAAACAGACACAGGTGCATCATTATACTTAAAAAATCTAGACAATATCACACAAGAGATGCAATTGGAAATATTAAAAAGAGATAAATTGGATTATGTATTCCAAAGTTTATCTGTAATATCATTAGTTGCAGTATTAATGCTAGAACCACTAAAATCATGGGCTATATCAAACTTTACATTTGTTGAGACGTTTTATAATGGTAAATTAGGAACAATTGCAGAATTAATCATAATGCTATTAACAATTATATGTTATATTATGATTAGAAAAGTAAAAGATACAACGAAAAATAATGTAATGGAAATGGAAAATGAACATCCGTGGCAAGAAAAATTATATAAAAAGCCATTAATAAAACAAATTGTAGATGCATTTATGCCAAAGCAAAAAACAAAAGAATATGTAAAGATAACCAATCTTTTAAAAGATTCAGCATCACCTTTAAAAATAGAATGGATGTATGTTAATAAATTAGTAATAGCAATAGTTGTATTTATAGTGTCCTTATTCCTATTTAATTACATACACGGAGTTGCAACACAGTGGGTTTATGAAGAGGTATTACTCGAGGACGGTACAACTTCAATGATGATGTCTTCTTCTGAAAAGAAGAAAGGTCAAAAAATATTAGAGGTAGATAACTCTGTGTTAGAAAAACTAGTAGGTGATAACAGTGTTACATGGGATAGAGTTAGAATAGAACTTATGCTAACAGATTATTACAAAAATGCAGATGATGAAACTTTAGAGACAGCAACAGATAGAGTATATGCAAAATTAAAAACTTTAAATGCTGAAAGCCAAATTCAATGGTATGAAGTATTACTTGGTATGGGATTTTCTGTAATTGGATATATGTTCCCAAATCTATTATTAATATTCCAAAAGAAGATGAGGGAATTGGAAATGGAAGACGAAGTAATGCAATTCCAAACAATTATCCTTATGCTTATGAAAATTGAGAGGGTAAATGTTGAGATGATGTTAGAGTGGATTGAAAGATATTCTAACATATTTAGGGCTCCAATTTCAAAATGTGTTAATAACTATGAAGCAGGAGCATGGGAAGCTCTAGAACAATTGAAAGAAGATGCAACATATCCAAAGTTTGTGGGCATAGTAGAAAGTTTACAAGCTGCGGTAGAAAAAATTCCGATAAGAGTAGCTTTTGATGAGCTTGAGACAGAAAGAGAATATTATCAGGAGAAAAGAAAAGAATCAAATGAGCGTTTAATAAGCAAAAAAGGTATGATAGGAAAAGTATTTGGATTTGCACCAATGATTGCCCTATTTGTAGGATATTTAATTGTACCATTATGTGTATTAGGTTTAATGAACATGGGAAGTTCTATGTCAACAATACAAAGTATGGTATAGATTAAATAATTAGCCTAGATATTTAAGAAGGAGGGAATTGATATGGATAATGCAGCAACGGCTTTGCTTATGGCTGGAGGAATGATTTTAGCAGTAATAGTAATTTCTATATTTGTATTGTCTTATACCAATGTATCCCAATTAGCACAAACAGAAGTAGATGCAACTTTGCAGGCAGAGATAGATGATTTTAATAAAGTTTTTGTAGCCTTTAATAAAACAGCAATGTATGGTACAGATGTAATTTCTGCTCTAAATTTGGCAATAGATAATAATACGAGATATAATGTATCAATAGGAGAAGAATATTATGTTGATGTATCTTTTAAGTTACTAAGCTCTGATAGTATTAACAATGTAAAAATATTGCATAAATTTAAAGATGGCATGTTTACAACTAAGCAAATCTCTTCGACGAAGGATTATGATTTTGAAGGTGGAGAAGTTTATAGTTTAAGTACAGATGAACATGCTTTAAGAGTGTTTTTACAGGATGCTGACAAACCTGGAGAAACCAAGACATATGTAAATCAACTAGATACAAGTGACCCAAATTTCAGTTCGTCAGACAATTCTAGTTATATTATTGAGTATTCAGGCTCTGCTGATTTTAAAAGAAAAACTTTCAAATGTTCTGAAATTTCATATGATACAAATGGAAGAGTTGTCTCAATTAGTTTTGTACAAGTTAAGGAATCAAAATATTAATGAATAAGAAAATGGAAGATGGAGGAAATGTCTGATGGAAAATGCATCTAAAGCTTTATTAATTGTAGGCGGAATGTTAATAGGCGTAATTATACTTAGTATTTTTTCGTATGTATTCGAAACCATATTCCAGTTTTCGCAGGCATATCAAGATAGTGTAGAGCAACAGAGAATAATTGCATTTAATGCCCAATATACCAAATATGTAACTGAAACAGGGGAATATATATATGCTGAGGATGTAGTAACATTAGTAAATCAAACCCTAAATTGGAATCAAGATGCTATAGATAGTGAAAAAATATCATTGAATATAGTAGAAAGTGGCACAGGAAGAACATTATATTCAATAGGTGGAGATGATTTAACAGAAATATATAAGGACACACGGAAATGCAATGGAGCAGGAAGTGTTTAGAACAACGTTTATGGAAAAATATAAGATTGAAAATAATACATCAACAGATGATGAATATATGTTTACTTGTGATATAGGAATGTCTTCAGTTGGAAGAATCAATAATATTATAGTTACATTACAGTCATAATAAAAGAATTCTAGAAAGGAAAAAGTATGAAAAAACCTATTATTATATTAATAATTTTATTAATTGTGATTATAGCACCATTAACCTTAATGATAGCGCAATATAGAGCTGAACAAAATGAAATAAAACAATTTAATTCAAAATTTGAAGAATATTTAGATAAAGACATATGGGGAACAGATGTGGCATCACTCATTAATTATGCTATTGATAATAATGAAAAGTATGAAATAGAAAAAGATGAAAATAGAAAATATATAGATGATGACAAATATTGTGTAAAAGTTCAAATAAAATTAGAAAGTGCGGGAGAGGAAGAAGAATTAATAGAGTATGATATGGAAACAATTGCCTCTTTAGGAACAGAAAGATTTGTTATGAACTTCAACTTATTGAAATTTAAATGCACTGAAATTATTTATAATTCATATGGAAGAGTAAGCAAAATATTCTTTGAAATTGATGAATAAAAAATCCAAAAATTGCTATTGACATTAAAAACAACTTATGCAATAATAATAGCAGAATTACGATATTTATTGCTTTATGTAGAATAAAGCCTAAATATAAGTAAAAATTGATTATAAAGGAGGGATAAACATGGAGAACGCTTCAAAAGCATTATTAATTGCAGGTGCTATACTTATCTGTATAGTTTTGATAAGCTTAGGAATGTTAATCGTAAACTCTTCTTCAGAGGTTACAGACCAAGTAGGAGATATTACAACAACACAAGCAGTATCAACTTTTAATAGTAACTTTACAAACTATTCAGGAACACAAAAAGGATCAGCAATAAAAACTTTATTACAATCTCTTGCATCAAGTAATGGTGCACAAGCAGGTGCTGGTGAACATATAATTGAAGTTACTTTCTCAGAGGGTGGCTTGAATGGTGCTGAAGACGCAGATTCTATACTTGCTGCAATGAGTAAAGTAGTAAGTTCATCAAAATACACAGTTACATTTGGTTCAGATGATTCAGAAGGATATGTTACAAGCTGTGAAATAGAGAAAAGTAGTTAAAATAGGAGGTGTCATATGGAAAATGCGGCTGAGGCTTTAAAAATATTTCTTGCGGTGACTGTATTCGGACTTGCCTTAACTGTGTTTTTCCGAATGACATCGCTTGCAAGAGATACAGCAGACATGATATTTGAAACAATAAATAGTAAAACATACATTGATTATACATCTTATGATGCAATTGCATCAGAAAGAACAGTAACATTTGAGGAAATAATTCCTACAATATATAGATATTCACAAGCAGGTTATGGAGTAACAATCATAGATGAATCAAGCACAAATCCAGGAAACATTGTAGCTAGATTTGATACTGACACAGAAGCACAAGTACAAAGCTGTTATTGGGAATATAGTGATAAAAGATCAGACGAAGAAGAAAAGAAAAGTAATGCAATAAAGTATCAGATAGAGATATATTTAAAAGAATATATTTTAAATCCAATTGGATTTGATATTCATGAGGGTGTTGAAGGTAACTATACTGCCTATACTTCACACGGTTCATTAAATGATTTAATGAAAAAGATATATCCTGGTACTGATTCAGAAGGCGAAGATGTATTTACAGGATGGGGCACAGGAAACACATATAAAGATAATGATATTACGATAAGAATAAATCTTGATATATATGGAAAATACAATGGTGAAGATTCCTATACATATTCAGCAGGGACACATAATGCAGTAATAGATGGGGGATTATTAGCAAAGTATAAGGGTAAAGAATTTACAGAATATATAGTACTTATAGATGAAGATAATGATTACATAACATATACAGATGAAGATGGAAATACAGTTAATACAGGGCTATTCAAATTTGGAACTGTAAGATATACCAAAAAAAGAGAAATAATTTATGTGTTAAATTAATATAAAATCGAATGTAACGACCATTAAGGTCGATAATATATATAAACGAAAGGATATAAGTTTAAATGGGAGATTCCTTAATTTCAGTTATAACATTCATCTTAGCGGCAATATTAATGTTTGTATTCCCGATGATGACTTTAGCAGATAGAACAGATGATATAGCACAACTTGCAGTTCAAACAACTACTGTTCAATTTGTGGATGAAGTACGCCAGACAGGAAAAATAACTGCAAGTGCATATGATGATTTTATTGAAACATTATATGCTACAGGTAACACATATAAAATTGAATTAGAATTGAAACGTTTAGATGAAAATCCAAGTAAAAAAGCAGCAACAAATGATTTGGAAGAAGTTGTACAGAATGTATATTACACACTTTATACGACCCAAATAGAAGAACAAATTGAAAGTGGAACATTATATTTAAAGCAAGGAGATATATTTGCAGTATCTGTTGTAAATAATAGTCAAACAATAGCAGAAGTTCTGAAAAATGCTTTTTATCAAGTAACAGGAAACAGTTCATACACGGTAACAGGGCAACACGAAGGAGTTGTAATGGTTGATGGACAATATTCAATAGAATATGCTAATGATGAATAATTATAAGACAATTCGGATGCGAATTGTCTTATTCGTTAATTTCTTTAATCATAATATCCGAAAACACAGCATAACCTTGAGTCGGATTTTGAACGAGGACATGTGTCAATGCACCTATTAATTTTCCGTTTTGCAATATCGGACTTCCACTCATTCCTTGAATAATACCACCTGTTTTTTCTAATAATTCTTCATCAGTTATTTTTATTAACATACTTTTATTATTACTATTATTATTCAAATAAATTTTTTCTATTTCTATTGAATATTCTGAGATAATGCCATCCTCTAAACAACACATCAATGTAGCTTCACCTAATTCTATTTCATTTCTCAAAGCCACTTTAACAGTATTAGATATGTCTATATTTAATGGACTTATGTTATTAATTTTTCCGTATACGCCATAATAAGTATTTTTAAATATTTCACCTATTACAGTCTGACCTTCTATAACTCCTTGAATTTTTCCAGTAGTACCATTTTCACCTTTTACTATTGAAACAACACTTGTTTCAGTAATTTCTCCATCAGAAATATCAATAAGTTCTTCTGTATCTACATCTAATATCCCATGCCCCAATAATGCTACCTTTCCTGTAGATGTATCATAAAAGGTAGCAGTACCAACTCCAGCAGCAGTATCTCTAACCCAAAGTCCTACTTTATAAGTATCAGTGTCAGTTTCTATAGGTGTAATACTTGTTTCCAATATTTTGTTATTATGAATATAAGTAACTTTTATTTCATTTCCTTCAGAATTGTTTATACATTCAATTAAATCATCAGTTGATATTATTTCTTCATCATTAATTTTAGTTATGGTATCTCCTTCTTCTATTCCGGTATTTTCATATGGTTTATAAACTTCATTATTTTCACCATAAATCTCAGACATTCCTACTACTAATACACCATTTGTATATAATTTCATGCCTATTAATCCACCCAAAGGTACTACTTCAATATCTTCTATTACGCTAACTGAAACTTCCTTTACTTGTATTCCAAACAGATTTATTCCGACATTTACTACTGATTCAGAATTAGAATAAGTTTCAATTGATGTTTCGATTGTATTTTTGCTTTCAAATCCATCAATGTTTAAACTTGAAGCTTCTAAAGTTTGTATACTGACTCCATATATTGTATTAAGCTTTAATTCTTCGCCTTCAAATAAAATTATACTATCCGGTATATTCGTTAAATCACTTACATATGTTAAAAGTATTAATAAGAAACTAATTAATATTGTTATAAAAATTTTTTTTTTCAATTTCATATGATTACCTCTTAAATATGATAACCATAAAATTTGTGTTTTAAACATTAAAAATTTAGACAAAGGGAAGGAGGTTTTGTCTAAATTAACATATCGCTGATTTTTGTGACGGTTCCAGCACCAACAGTTAGAACAATATCATTGTCCTGAACATTTTCTTTTAAATAAGAAACAATATCATTAAAGTCTGATATGTATTTAACATTTCCGTCTAAGGACTGAATTTTATTTGCTAAATCTTTAGAGGAAATACCAAAAATGTCTTTTTCACGAGCAGCATATATATCTGTGATAATTATATTATCGAAGTTTAATAATACCCTTGCAAAATCGTCTAAAAGTTTTTTGGTTCTACTATAAGTGTGGGGTTGGAATACAACCCATGATTTATTGAATTTTTTATTTTTTAGTGCCATAGCAGTGGCGTTTATTTCTGTTGGATGATGTGCATAGTCATCAAATACGGATACATTTTTATTAAATTTTCCTTTAAACTCCATTCTTCTATTAGCACCTGTAAATTTTAATAAAGTATTTTTTATTATATCAGAACTAATATTGTAGAAAGAGCACATTGAAATACATGCTAAAGCATTTAATACATTATGATTTCCAGGAACTGATAATTTTATGTGTGAGTAAAAATTATTATTGTTATATACATCGAATTCAGGGAATCCATTGTCATCAAAAGAAATTTTTTTTGCAGTAAAATTAGCCTTGGTATTGTTAATACCATATGTAATAACTTGTGACTTTGTGTAATTGATTAAATTTAAACAGCGTTTATCATCTGCATTAACTACAAGTAAACCATTAGCAGGAAGAAGTTTTACATATTTTATAAAAGCTTTTTCGATGTTATCAATTTTTTTAAAATAATCTAGATGGTCATTATCAATATTTAAGATAATTGCTGATTTTGGAAAAAAGTGTAAAAAGCTTTCTACATATTCGCAGGCTTCAAGTATAAAGTAATCGCTATTTCCAACCACATAATTTCCAGAAATGTTTTTGAGATATGCGCCAACTTGAATACTTGGATTAAGGTTTGCCTCTAAGAAACAAAGGGAAACCATTGAAGTAGTAGTGGTTTTTCCATGAGTACCAGAGATAGTTATCGTGTCATTAAAACATTTTGTAAGTAAACCTAAAAATACAGCACGTTCCATTGTTGGTATATTAAGAGAATTAGCCATGACCAATTCAGGGTCATCTTGAGATATAGCAGCAGTGTAAACTACTAAATCTGCATTTCTAATTCCATCAGGGTTATGACCTATATATACAGGAATATCACAGTTTATTAATGATTGAATAATATTTGAATCTGAAACATCACTACCAGACACATTAAAGCCAAAGTGCTTTAAAGTATGGGCAATACCGCTCATACTGACACCACCAATTCCTATAAAATAAATGTTTCTATATTTAATTACATCATGAAATGATTTCAATTTTACGTCCCCTTTCTAATCTCTATTGTCTAATCACTAATTTCTAAAATATTATATACTGTTTTATATGATTTTTCAATATATTATGTGAAAAAGAATTGGAAAATAGATA
>CAZWIF010000007.1:18980-29094 GCA_964634355.1 uncultured Clostridium sp. | reverse complement strand
TTATTTACAAATGAAATCAATTTTTGGGACATTTTCATTTACTAGTCACAAAAATTTTAACAAAATTAAAAAAATGCTTGAAAAATAAAAAAAAATATGATAATATTTTTAAACAATCAATGAGTAACAATAGTGTGTAAATCCAGTTGATGTACGGATTACGCATTATTTTTTTGCTCTATTTTTGATAAAAAATAACAAATGGGAGGAATTATGGAAGAAGTAAAAAGAAACAAAATGGCAGATGCACCTATGAAAAAATTATTTTGGAAAATGGGTTTGCCGATGATTATATCAATGGTGTTACAAGCATTATATAATGTAGTTGATAGTATTTTTGTAACAAATATGGGAGAACAAGGAGCAATCGCAAATCAAGCTTTAACTTTAGCATTTCCAGTACAGATTTTAATTATCGCTATAGGAGTTGGAACAGGAGTTGGATTGAATGCTCTACTTTCAAAAAGCTTAGGAGAAAAGAATCATGAGATAGTAAATAAAGTAGCAGGAAATGGTATATTTCTTAGTATTTGTATATTTATTATTTTTCTTTTATTTGGAGTATTTGGTTCAAAAGGTTTTATTTCAGCATTTGCAGGTGGAAATGAAGAAGTAGTATCTATGGGAACAACTTATTTAAGAATCTGTTGTTGTTTATCACTTGGAGCAATTGGGTATACTGTTTATGAAAGATTTTTACAATCAACAGGAAAGACAATGCTTTCAACAATATCACAAATTTTAGGAGCTATTACCAATATTGTGTTAGACTATGTGTTTATATTCCCTTTTAAGATGGGAGTTGCAGGTGCAGCATGGGCTACAGTTATTGGGCAATTTGTATCTCTAATTCTAGCAATGATATTTCATTATGTGTTGAATAAAGAAATTAATGGAAATCCAAAATATATTAGACCAGAAATAGGTTTAATTAAAGGGATATATAAGATTGGAATTTCAGCTGCAATAATGCAAGCTTTGTTATCAGTTATGATGGCGGGAATGAATGCAATTCTGGGAGGAGCAGAAGCAAATCCAACCGTACTTGTTGGTTCATTTGGTATTTATTATAAAATACAGCAAATAGCATTATTTTCTGCATTTGGATTATCAAATACAATAATATCAATTTTATCTTTTAATTATGGTATGAAAGATAAAAAACGAATAAATGATTGTATAAAGTATGGAATAATTGATACATTGATAGTTACATTAATTTTAACAGTAATATTTGAAATATTTGCAAAACCAATAGCAAGTCTATTTGGATTATCAGGAGGAACATCAGCTGAAATTATAGAGCTTTGTTGTATAGCGTTAAGAATAGCAAGTATAGGATATATATTTATGGGATGTTCCGTAGCTATACAAGGTATATTACAATCAATAGGATATGCTTTAAAACCATTAATTATTTCACTTTTAAGATTAGTGATATTTGTTTTTCCGGTAGCTTATTTATTTACTTTGTCAGATAATGTTGTAAATCTTGTATGGTGGACATTCCCGATAGCAGAAGTACTTACAGCAATAATTTCATTATTTATATTGAGAAAATCTTATAAAGAAAGAATTGAAAGTATAAAAGAGAAAGAGACAATAAACATATCAAAGAAGTTAGTAATATCAATATCACGTGAACATGGAACAAATGGAAAAGAAATTGCGAGAAAGGTTGCAGAAAATTTAGGTATAAAATTCTATGATAAAGAAGAAATTAAGAGATATGCTATTGAACATTCTTTAGTAAATAGTAATGAAGAAGAGTTATATAGATATTATTTATCATTAGATGCAGAAAAAGAATCAATAATCAAGCAGGCAGAAATTATAAAACAAATTGCTGAAGAAGGAGACTGTGTGATTGTAGGTAGAAGTGCAGATTATATATTGAAGAATAATCCTAACTTGATTAAGGTATTTTTATATGCACCATTAGAATATAGAATAAAAACAATTCAAAATTTATATAACGATAATTATCAAGAAGCAAAAAAATATGTTATGAAATCAGATAAATCAAGAGCATCATATTATGAAGTAATATCAAATCAATCTTGGGGAAATAAGAATAACTATAACCTGTGCATAGATTGCCAAATCGGTAATGAAGAGGTTGCAAGAATAATTTGCGAATATGTAAAAAATAAATAGAAAGTAGTAATTATTTATAATATATGTAGGGACGCCGACTTTTGGACGTCCCTAATTGTATAAATTATAATTTAGCAAATAATGATTTTTAATACAGCCTATAAAAGTTCCCAAAAACTCTTATTGATTTTTATTAAATATTAAATTATAATAAATATTATAAATACTATTGTAAATAGAGGAAGAAACTATGCCAGATGTTGAAGAATTATTAGGACAAATAGAATATAGGTTAGATATAATAGATGGAATTCAAGATAAAGCTGAAAGAATCAAGTATTTTGAAAATAATTCTGAATTATTTGAAAAGTTAAAAGAATATTTTAGAATACTATTACCAGGATATCAAATTAAGAGAACTAATGATGAAAAACACAGAGAAATATCTGAACGACTTAAGAAGGATATAATAAGGATAATAAAACAAAAAGGATTATTTGAAGAAGTTTCAGGATTTGAATATTATAAGTCTGACATAATAGAGATGTTAAGCTTTTATGAGGGAAAATTTGCTTATAACTTGCAAGTGACATCAAATGAAAGCTCTAACAATAGTGCATTGATGTATGTCACAGATAGGGTAGATTATATAAGTGCTATAGAAGAAAGTGGAATATTAGAAAATAATGATATAAATGGTATATCAGGTAGAAATTATATAAATAATTGCTATGAAGAGAACATGATAGGACATCTTTTGATGCAATTAAAATCAAATTATTTTCTGATACCTGATGCACAAAAGAAAAGAATATTAGAGATAATAAGAGAAAAAAATCTTTTAAAAAAAATTGCGCAGAAGGATTATGGAAAATTAAATTACTATGAGAAAAATTTTATAACTCAGTATGCAGAAACCATTCTTAGGGCAAAAGTGATTTTTAAACCTGAAACAGTAAAAGATGATGAACTATTTCAATTAATGTGGAATGGACAAATAAGAGATATTAAAATTGTGGTTAAAATTATAGAACAAATATCAGAAAATATATTTAAACAGATTACTGATTATGAAATAGATGGAGAAGAAGGAATTATTGAAATAATAGCAGAACATTTTGGGAAAGTTTATACTCAAGATCTAGATGTTATTATGGAACAAGTAATTACACAGCTTGATAATCCGTATGAATGTGCAAAATTTTTAGCGAATATAGATGTCCCAGATGATTTAACTTGTAGTGCATTAGAAAGAAAAGAAGGTGAAATAGAAAAAGGAAGATATCCTTTTTTGCCCGTAAACTATTATCTAAAAAAAATAGGAAGAATGCCGTTCAATCCAAGGATTAGTCAAAGTTTTGCTGATAATTTGATTACTTTAATATATGCAGGTTATTTTACAGAAGAGGAAAGTGAAGAACTAAGGAAAACTTTAGAAAATAATTATATAGAACTTCCAGATATGACCGAAGATGTAGTAGAGTTTGATGGAACTGAAGGAATACAAGAACTAGACGAAAAAGCTAGAACTGCATATATGAATAGACAAATACTACCTTTGGATATAGCTAATGAAATTATTAAGCAAAGCATTACAGAAAAATCGTATTTGATAAGTGAAGAGGCGTTAAAAGCATGTGTACAAAGTATAATTTGCTATACATTGATGGATAAGGGAATATATATAGGAGGATATGTCTTTTTTGGAAATGGAGACTCATATTTAAATGGAAATTATGACCACAAGTATGTTGCAATTTGGATAAATGAAAATTTATTAAAGACATTTCAAAATAGTACTAAGTCAGAGGACAGATTTGAGTTGATTAGAGTTATGTTTCATGAAATGCAGCATGCTGTGCAAGAAAATAACATAGATAAAGGAAAGATAGATTATTTAACATATAATTTCATTAAAGAAATAATTATAGAAGAATATGACTCTAGATTTTATGAAGATAATTATGAAAGTATATTTATGGAATCTGATGCTAGAATAGAGGAAATATTAGAAGCACTAAAGTTTTTGCAAGAATTAAACCCAGAGATTGCAAATAAGGTGAAAAATAATCAAATGAAAAAATATGAACAGGAAAGAGAAAAATATCCAATATATAAAGGTTCAGTAAAAAAAATGTCTATAGGAGAAAATAAAATTGATATCTCTAGTTATGTAGGTTTATTAATAAGAAATAATCCTCAAATATTAACAGAATATCCTATATTAGCAGTAGAATATAACGCTGATGGAACAAGTAAAAGTATAGAAACGATGTTACAAGAGTTTGAACAGAGACAGGATACAGATAGCGAAGAGAGTAAAAGGATTTATTCAATTTATTATGGAATAATTAGTAAAGCATTAGAAAATATAGAAGTATCAGATGAGAGCTTAAGAGAAAAAATAAATGCATTTATGAGTAAGAGTGGCAATCTGGTTACATTAGAATATATGGAGAATTGTTATAGAGAAAGCAATCCCGAAGAGATGAGAGCTCTATATGAACGAATAGAAGGAATTTTACATCCTAGAGGAAACAACCATAGAGAGGTGAGGTAGATGCAAAATATTAAAGAAGGGAAGACATTAGCAGATATAAGTATAATTATAAAGATGATGCCCGAAGACATGAGGCAGAAGATAAGTAAAAAATTTATAGAGTTTGTTGAGAAAAATAAAGATAAAGAATATCAATCTAATATTAATGAAAAAATTCCATTAGAAAAACAAAAACTGGATAAAGATACAAAAACAATGCTTGCATTAATATATAGAGATTACTTGTGCAATGAAGAAGAAAGAGAAAGAATTTTAAAAGAAGAAGATGAAAAAATAAAAAAGAGTGAAGAAGAAAATAGAAATAAATATCAAATTAACTTTCAAAAAAAAGAAAATTTGAATGAAAAGCAATTGGCAGAGTTTGAGAAGGAAAGGTTATTTAAGAGAATAATAAATTTTATAAAAGGGATATTAAAATAGAAGATTGGAGGAAAATATGCAAAAATTTAATTATCATTCACATACGTATAGATGTGGACATGCACAGCTAGATATGAAGGATGAAGAATATGTACAAGAATATATAAAAATGGGGTTTGAAAAAATAGCATTTACAGACCATTGTCCTGAGAAAAATGAGATAGACAAAAGACATAATATGAGGATGAAATATAATCAAAAAGATGAA
Source organism: uncultured Clostridium sp. (assembly GCA_964634355.1). Lineage (GTDB taxonomy): Bacteria > Bacillota > Clostridia > TANB77 > CAG-508 > CAKPSH01. The sequence continues at coordinate 23,809 of CAZWIF010000007.1, read as the reverse complement.
TATTTAAGTAGTATAAAATATTTAAAAGAAAAGTATGCGGATAAAATAGAAATCGAAACAGGATATGAGGTTGAATTTCTTCCAGGCGAAGAAGAAAACCTAAGAGAATTGAAAGAGGAGACAGATAAATTAATTTTAGGTCAACACTTTGTTTATGATGATAATAAACAATTGAAGATTTTTGGAAGAGATGATTTTACAGATGATGAATTGATAAGATATGCAGAATATATTGACGAAGCAATGAAAAAGAATATTCCAGATATAATTGCTCATCCAGATGTATATATGTTAAAAAGAGAGAAGTTTGGAGAAGTGGAATGTAAAGTTGCAAATATGATTTGTAAATCTGCTGAAAAATATAATATCCCTTTAGAAATAAATTTATGTAGAATATTTGGAAAGACCTATTATGAAAAAGGAATATTAAATAATTTACCAGTTGAAAAGCAAAAAGAAAAATTAAAAAATGTAGCATATCCATGTAAAGAATTTTGGGATATTGCTACAAATTATGATATAAAAGTTTTATATGGAATAGATGCTCATTATAGAGGGCAAATTTTATTGTGGAATGAATTATTAGAACTAGCAAAAGAGATTCTAGAAGAGAAAACAATTTATAAATTAAGTTTTATGGACTAATTGAAAATCAGATTCGATCATTGAAAATTTTGACTTCGTTACCAAAATTGTTTTTTATATTGTACTGACCTATCAGTACAATATATTTTTTTTATTTTATGATATAAATATAACACAATGGAGGTAGAGATGAGCGAAAGATTATATGAATATATGCGTATAACTGATTTAAAAGATATGTTAAAAAAATCAGGCGAAAAATATGGAAATAAAATAGCCTATAAAATAAGAAGTAATAATAAAAATTACAAAGAAATTACACATAAAGAAGTTAGAGATATGATAGACGGTTTAGGTACAGCATTAATAGATATAGGACTTAAAGGAAAAAGAATTGCTGTTATTGGAGAAAATAGATATGAATGGGAGGTAGCATACTTAGCTGTAGCTTGTGGAACAGGAATTGTAGTGCCTTTAGATAAATCTTTACCAGAAAATGAATTAAGAGATTTAATAGAACGTTCACAGGTAGAGGCAATTTTTTATTCAAAAAAATATGAAGAAGTACTTAAGAAAATAATATTTGAAGGTGCAGGCAAACTTAAACATTTAATATCAATGGATTTAGATATACATAATGACGGAATATACTCAGAAAAAGAATTAATTTATGTTGGAAGAAAATTAATTAAGTTGGGAAATAGAGAATTTCTAGATTCCAAAATAGATAATGAAAAAATGAATATAATGTTATTTACATCAGGTACAACATCAGCTTCAAAAGTTGTAGCATTATCTCATAAAAATATATGTTCAAATTTAATGGATATTGCTTCTGTTTTAGATGTAGACTCAAATGATGTTTTTTTATCTTTTTTACCATTACACCATGTATTCGAATGTACTGTTGGATTTTTATTTTCATTATATAGTGGAGCCGAAACAGTTTTTTGTGATGGAATAAGACATATTACTGAAAATATGTATGAATATAAAGTATCTGTTATGGCATCAGTGCCAGCTATATATGAAAGAATATTTAAGATTATAGGGAAACAGCTGGAAAAGCAGGGCAAATTAGAAGAGATACTAAGAAAAGAAGAAAAATATAAAAATGAAAGCATGGAACAGAAGAAAGAAGCATTTAAAGAAATACATGATATGCTAGGAGGAAATGTAAAATTATTAATTAGCGGAGCAGCAAGCCTAGATGCCACGATTGAAGAAAAATATAGAAAATTGGGATTTAATCTGGTACAAGGATATGGTTTAACAGAAACATCACCTGTAATTGCTATTGGAACTAAAAAATACTATAAAGTGGGTTCAATAGGAAAAACCTTGCCAAGTGTAGAAGCAAAAGTTGTTAATGGCAATGAAGAAGGAATGGGTGAGTTAGTTGTTAAAGGTCCTAATATAATGCTTGAATATCTTGGGAATAAGCTTGCAACCAAAAATGCCATGAAAGAAGGTTGGTTTTATACCGGAGATTTAGCTAAGATAGATGATGAAGGATATATTTTTATTTGTGGAAGAAAAAAGAGTGTAATAGTATTGAAGAATGGAAAAAATATTTTTCCAGAGGAAATGGAAAAATTGATTAATAGGATTGAAGGAGTTGAGGAGTCTTTAATCTTTGGAAAACAGGTTTCAGAGGATAAAGATGATATAAGGATATTTGCGAAGTTGATATATAATGAGCAGATTATGAAAGATGTTTATAAGGTAAAAACAAATGAAGAAATTTATAAAGCGTTAAATGATAAAGTAAAGGAAATAAATAAAACAATACCACGTTATAAAGCTATAAGGGGAATTATTATAAGTCAGGAACCTTTGATAAAGACAACAACTAACAAATTAAAGAGAGAAAAGAATATAGAGTATATTATGAAAAATGAGGTTGACTTTAATGGAATTGAAAAAATTAAATACTAAATTTTTGGGAAGAAACATTTTACATTATGATATTATTGATTCTACTCAATTAGAGGTATGGAGACAGATAGATAATATAAAAAATGGAACTATAATTATGGCAGATATACAGACAAAAGGAAAGCGGAACACATGGAAGAACGTGGTACACAGATGAAAAGAACAATTTAGCATTTTCATTTGTTATAAAAACTGAATGTAAAATAAAGAAATTAGAGGGAATGACAATTCAAATTGCAGAGATAATTGTGAATATTTTTAAAAAGTTATATGATATTAATCTCGAAATAAAGACTCCTAATGATATTGTTTTTAATGGAAAAAAGTTAGGTGGGATATTGACAGAAACAAAATCAGTAGGAGAAACTGTAAAATATATAGTAATCGGAATAGGTGTTAATACAAACCAAGTAAATTTTAGTAAGAAAATAGCAGACATTGCTTCTTCAGTAAAAAAAGAATTTAATATAGATGTTGATAATAATGATGTAATTGCAGAATTTTGTAATTTATTTGAAAAGGTATTGATATAAAAAAGGAGGAAAAATGAAAATAGCATTTATATTTCCAGGTCAAGGAGCCCAAAGCATAGGAATGGGAAAGGATTTATATGATAAGTATGAAACAGTAAGAGATACATATAAAAAGGTAAAAGATATAACAGAAATTAATGTTGCAAAGATCACTTTCGAAGGAACAGAAGAAGAACTGAATGAAACAAAAAATACTCAAATATGTATTCTAACAATGAGTTTAGCAATACTAGAACTGTTAAATCAAAATGGAATAAAAGCAGAGGTATCAAGTGGATTAAGTTTAGGAGAGTATACAGCTTTAATTTATAGTAAGGCATTAAGTTTTGAAGACGGAGTAAAGATAATAAAAAAGCGTGGGGAATATATGCAAAACTTGGCACCTCAAGGAGATTGGTTAATGGCTGCAATACTTGGAATGAATGAGGAGCAAGTAGAAGATGTTTGTAAAAAGGTAACCAAGGGATTTGCTGTTCCTGTGAATTTTAATTGTCCAGGACAAATTGTTATTTCAGGAGATAAAAAAGGAATAGAGGAAGCGGAGATTATTGCAAAAGAATTGGGAGCAAAAAAGGTTAGAGTGCTAAAGACTTCAGGTCCATTTCATACAGAAAAATTAATTGATGCTTCAAATGCCTTGAGGAAAGAATTAGATAAAATAGAGATACATAATTTTGAAACACCAGTTATAAAAAATTTAACTGGAACAGAGTACAAAAAAGAAGAGGATATAAAAGAAATATTAGCTAAACATATTATAAGTCCAGTTAGATTTAGTAAAGGGCTAGATACAATGATAGAAATGGGAGTGGATACTTTTATAGAAATAGGACCAGGTAAAACCCTTTCAGGATTTGTAAAAAGAATAAAAACAGATAAGGAAATAAATATCTTAAATATAAACAATGTAGAGACTTTACAAAATACAATTAATTTTATTGCAGGTTTATATGTGAAATTTGAGTAACAGATTCCACTCACATAAAACGTCTGACCATGAGTAAAAATATGTTAAGGAAAGGAAGAAAAAAATGAGTAAAACTGCATTAATAACAGGGGCAACAAGAGGTATAGGAAGGCAAATAGCACTTACACTTGCAAAAGAAGGTTATAATATAGCACTTAATTATAGAAAAGAGAACGAAGAGCTAATGAACACGAAAAAAGAAATTGAGAAAAATAATGTAAAATGTCTAACAGTGCAAGGAGATGTTTCAAATTTTGAGGATTGTGAAAGAATTGCAAAAGAAACAATTCAAGCATTTGGAAGTATTGAGGTATTAGTAAATAATGCTGGAATTACAAAAGATATGCTTTTAATGAGAATGAAGCAAGAAGATTTTGAACAGGTAATTGACATAAACTTAGTTGGTACGTTTAATGTTACCAAAAATGTGATTCCATATATGATGAAGGCACGAGAAGGAAGAATAATAAATATTTCATCAGTTGTAGGAGTTGTAGGAAATGCAGGACAAACAAATTATTCAGCTTCAAAAGCAGGGATAATTGGATTTACAAAGAGTCTAGCAAAAGAGGTAGCATCTAGAAATATATTAGTAAATGCAATTGCACCAGGATTCATACAAACGAGTATGACAGATGTACTAAAAGATGAAGCAAAAGAAGAAATAGCAAAAAATATACCGTTAAAAAGATTAGGAACAGCAGAAGATGTGGCAAATTTAGTAAAGTTCTTATCATCAAAAGAAAGCTCATATATTACAGGACAGGTTATTAATGTGGATGGCGGAATGGTCATGTGATTTTGGG
>CAZWIF010000007.1:10858-18880 GCA_964634355.1 uncultured Clostridium sp. | reverse complement strand
TATATTACAGGACAGGTTATTAATGTGGATGGCGGAATGGTCATGTGATTTTGGGTGATTTTGGGGACGGGGTCAAAAATCATGATCTGGTAAATTATATTATGGAAAGGAGGAGAAATTTTGAGGAATAAATCAAAATATTTTTCAAAATTTCGAGATTATGGAAAGAAGAGTAGTAATAACAGGACTAGGAGCGATAACTCCAATAGGAAATGACGTTAATGAAACATGGGAAGGAATAAAGAATAAAAAATGTGGAATAGATAAAATTTCTTTATTTGATTGTACAGGATTTAAAACCAGTTTAGCTGCTGAAGTGAAAGATTATAATGTGGAAAATTATTTTGAGGTAAAACAAGCAAAAAGATTAGATAGGTCTTCACAGTTTGCAATTATAGCAGCAAGAGAGGCTTTTAAAGATAGTGGAATAACAAGCGAAAATACAGATTTGGAAAGAGTAGGAATATTTATAAGCTCAGGAATAGCTGGGTTAAAAACCATTCAAGAACAATGCGAGGTTAATTGCTTAAAAGGACATAATAGAGTTTCTCCAATGTTTATACCAATGACAATAGCTAATATGCCAGCTGGTAATGTGGCTATTGAATTAGGATTAAAAGGAGAGTCAATATCTATAGTTACAGCATGTGCATCATCTACACATGCAATTGGTGAGGCATATAAGACTATAAAATATGGCTCAGAAGATGCAATTTTTGCAGGAGGAACTGAGGCCTCAATTTGTGAAATAGGTATAGCAGGTTTTGAAAATATGAAAGCATTATCAAATGCAACTGATAAGAATAGAGCAAGTATCCCATTTGATAAAGAGAGAAGTGGATTCATAATGGGAGAAGGAGCCGGAATTGTAGTTGTAGAAGAATTAAATCATGCCTTGAAAAGAGGAGCAAAGATATATGCAGAGGTAATTGGATATGGGGCTACATCAGATGCTTATCATATAACTTCACCAGCACCAGGTGGAGTTGGGGGAGCTAGAGCAATGAAAAGAGCTATTGAGGATGCAAAGATAAATCCAGAGGAGATTAATTATATAAATGCACATGGGACATCAACACATTTAAATGACAGCTTAGAAACTATGGCAATAAAAACAGCTTTGGGTGAGGCTAGCAGGAAGGTAATGGTAAGTTCAACAAAGGGAAATACAGGACATTTATTAGGAGCAGCAGGAGGAGTTGAGGCAGTAATTTGTACTAAAGCTATTGAAACGCAAATTGTACCACCAACAATTAATTATAAAGAAAAAGATGAAGAGTGTGATTTGGATATAGTACCAAATAAACCAAGAAAATCAGAAATAAATATTGTAATGTCAAATTCATTAGGTTTTGGAGGACATAATGCCAGCATAATATTAAAAAAATTTGAAAATAAGAAAATAAATTATAATTTTTTTAATATAAAGGAGGAAGAAAAATGGAATACGAAAAAATCAAACAATTAATGGAAGATATGGGAAATTCAAAACTAAGCTCAATAGATATTAATTTCCCTGATGGCACTAAAATTAGTATGAAAAAAGAAGAAAAAGAAATAGTTAGAGTTACAGAGAATGTAATTAGAGAAGAAAACAAACAGGAAATACATACTGATGTCAAAGAGGATAATAAGGTTGAAGGAAATATTGTTAAATCTCCAATGGTAGGAACTTTCTATAGTAAATCATCTCCAACTTCAGAACCTTACGTTGAGGTAGGAAAAAGCGTAAAAAGGGGAGATGTACTTTGCATTATAGAGGCTATGAAATTAATGAATGAAATAGAATCAGAATTTGAAGGAGAAATAAAAGAAGTTTTCGTAAAAGACGGAGAGATTGTTGAATATGGAAAACCATTATTTAGAATTGCCTAGAATGTAGAATTGTATGCTTTTTCAAAATAAATGTGTGACTTCGGAAAGGAAGGAAATTTAAAATGCTAAATAAAGAACAAATAAAAGAAATAATTCCACAAAGAGAACCATTCTTAATGATAGATGAGGTTGAGGAATATGTATCAGGAGAGAGTGCAATTGCTTATAAATATGTAAATGAAAATGAATGGTATTTTAAAGGACATTTTCCAGGAAATCCTATAATGCCAGGAGTCCTAATTGCTGAAAGTTTAGCACAAACTGGTGCTATAGCAATCCTTAGTATGGAGGAAAACAAAGGTAGGAATGCTCTATTTGGTGGAATTGATAAGATGAAGTTTAAGAAGATGGTAGTTCCTGGAGATACTTTAAAATTGGAAGTAAAAATAATTAAAAGAAAAGGTCCAATAGGTGTTGGAGAAGGCATTGCAAGTGTTAATGGGAAGGTAGCAGCAAAAGGAGAGTTTACATTTGCGATTGTTGGATGAAAGGAGAAAATGATGAATAAGATTTTAATTGCAAATCGAGGAGAGATTGCAGTTCGTATCATACGTGCTTGCAAGGAGATGAATATTAAGACTGTAGCTGTTTATTCAGAAATGGATAAAGATGCTATGCATACTCGATTAGCAGATGAGGCTATTTGTATAGGTCCTGCAGCGTCTCGGGAAAAGCTATTTAAATTTTAAGAATATTATTGAAGCAGCTAATGTAACAGGGGCAGATAGTATTCATCCCGGATTTGGATTTTTATCAGAGAATAGTCAGTTTGCAAAAATATGTGAAGAGTCAAACATTAAGTTTATAGGACCTTCTTATAAGGTTATAGAATTAATGGGAAATAAATCAAATGCTAAGGAATTAATGAAATCAGCAGGAGTACCTGTTGTACCTGGTTCAGATGGAAGTGTTAAGGGAATTAAAGATGCTATTAATGTTGCAAACAAAATTGGATATCCAGTTATGTTAAAGGCCGCTGCTCGGTGGTGGTGGAAAAGGTATTCGTATTGCCAATTCGGAGGAGGAGCTAGAGAATAATTATAATATAGTGAAACAGGAAGCAAAGTTATCTTTTAATGATGATGAGATTTACATAGAAAAATTTATAAAAAATCCGAGACATGTAGAAATACAAATATTGGCAGATGAACATGGAAATGCAGTACATCTTGGAGAAAGGGATTGTACTGTACAAAGAAGGCATCAAAAGATTATAGAGGAGACACCATCAACAGCTATTGATGAAAAAACTAGAAATAAAATGGGAGAAGCAGCTGTCAAGGCTGTTAAGGTAGCAGGATATACAAGTTGTGGCACTATTGAGTTTTTGGTTGATGATAAGAAGAATTTTTACTTTATGGAAATGAATACAAGAATACAGGTAGAACATCCAATAACAGAAGAAAGAACAGGGATTGACATAGTTAAAAATCAAATTAGGATTGCAGCAGGAGAAGTGTTAAGAATTAAGCAAAAAGAGATTGAGTTTAGAGGACATTGTATTGAATGTAGAATAAATGCTGAAAATCCTAGTAAGAATTTTATGCCATGTCCTGGAACAATTACAGGTCTAAATTTACCAGGTGGTAATGGTATAAGAGTAGATACAGCAATATATGAGGGATATACAATTCCACCCACATATGATTCTATGATTGCTAAGATAATTGCTCATGGTGTTAATAGAAATGAGGCAATTAGTAAAATGAAAAGAGCCTTGGAGGAAACTGTTATAGAAGGTGTTGATACTAATATCGATTTCTTATTTAAAATTATAAAAAATCCTAATTTTATAAGAGGCGATTTTGATACTTCATTTGTTGAAAAGGAGATTTTAGAATGATTATAGATAAAATGAAGAGAAGGGAACAAAATGTAAAGAAAAATACTAATAAAGTAGATATACCTGTGGGAAAATGGGTAAAGTGCGATAAGTGTAAAGAGATTGTGTATAAAGAAGATATAAGAAATAATTATAGTATTTGTCCTAATTGCGGTGCTTATTTTAGAATGCATATTAATAAAAGATTAGAGACAGTAATTGATGAGGGTACATATAATAGATTTGATTTAAATATAGATAATGTAAATCCATTGGGATTAGATGATTATCCTAAAAAAATAAAGGCTTTGAGAGAAAAAACTGGACTCGAAGAAGCTGTGGCATGTGGGACAGGGAAAATAAATGGAGAGGATGTTGTAATTTGTGTAATGGATAGTGGATTTTTAATGGGAAGTATGGGAAGCGTTGTAGGAGAGAAGATTACGTATGCAACTGAAAAGGCAATTGAGTTGAAATTACCGCTGATTATCTTTTGTGTCTCTGGTGGAGCTAGAATGCAAGAGGGGATAATTTCTTTAATGCAAATGGCAAAAACAACTGCCGCAATTTCTAAGTTAAATGAAAGTGGGGGATTATATATTTCTGTTTTGACAGACCCAACTTATGGAGGAGTTACTGCTTCATTTGCAAGTATAGCAGATATTGTTTTAGCAGAGCCAGGAGCTATGATTGGATTTGCAGGGAAAAGAGTAATAGAGCAAACGATTGGCGAGAAGTTGCCAGAAGGATTTCAAACAGCAGAGTTTTTGCTAGAACATGGATTTATAGATAAGATTGTAGAAAGAAAGGAATTGAAGGACACATTATATAAATTAATAAAATTAAATAAATTATAATTTGCAGGGATGTATTATGCCCGAAATTGGTGCTAATTATTATAATTTTAGGGTTAGATGTGAGAAATGAGATGTGAGAATGTAGGGGCGGGCCTTGCGTCCGCCCGTTGAACAAAAATTTAATTTTATTTTAAATAAATACATTTAAAATAAATAATGCAAATATTTTAAATATATTGCCATTTCCAGGGCAGACGCAAGGCCTGCCCCTACAGAAAGAGGAATATATTTATTTAATTATACGATACAATGGGATTATTTATACAAACAACAATTTATTTAATAGAAAGGAGGAGGACAGATGACAGCTTGGGAAAAGGTTGAAATTGCTAGATCTAGTGAAAGAAAAACTTCTTTAGATTATATTAATGCTATTTTTGATGATTTTATTGAATTACATGGTGATAGAAATTTTAAAGATGATAAGGCTATTGTCTGTGGATTAGCTAGGATTGGAAAGCAAAATTACACTGTTATAGGAGAGCAAAAAGGAAGAACAACTAAAGAAAATATTGAGAGAAATTTTGGAATGCCTAATCCGGAGAGCTATAGAAAAGCTATAAGATTTACGGAACAGGCTGAAAAGTTTAATAGACCTGTTATAACCTTTATAGATACTAAAGGGGCCTATCCAGGAATAGGTGCAGAGGAAAGAGGGCAAGGAGAAGCTATTGCTAGCTCAATGCTTAAAATGTCAGGGCTAAAGGTTCCGATAATATCTATTGTAATAGGAGAAGGTTCTAGTGGAGGTGCTTTGGCATTAGGTGTTGGAAATAAGGTTTTAATGTTAGAAAATGCTATATATTCAATTTTATCTCCGGAGGGTTATGCAAGTATTTTATGGAAGGATTCGTCAAGGGCAAAAGAAGCGGCAGAAAAAATGAAATTGACAGCTAAAGATTTATATGACCTTAATGTTATTGATAAAATAATTAAAGAACCAATAGGAGATTTACAGGAATCCTTCGAAAAGGTAGCTAAAAAGCTTAAAACGGAAATAAAAGATATTACAAAAAAAATGCAAGAATTAACAAAAGAAGAAATTGTCGAACAAAGATATAAAAAATTTAGAAGTATGGGAGAATATGTGAAATTTAGGGATGTTCCTTAAATTTCAAGGAGTATCCATAAACTTTATAAATTTCAAAAGGAGGAAAAATTATGTTATTAAAAGGAAAGAAAATTTTGATTATGGGAATTAGAAATAAGTGGAGTATAGCTTATGGAATAGCTAAGTCTGCTTATGATAATGGAGCACAATTATTGTTTACATACATGGGTGAGGAGAATAAGGAAAAGATAGAAGAGTTAATATCTGAGTTTAAGGGAAGTAAAGCATATGTTTTAAATGGGGCTTCAGAGGATGAGTTAGTTAAAGAGGTGTTTACTAAGATTAAAGAGGAGAATGGCAAGGTTGATGGAATAGTTCATGCCATAGCGCATGCTTTTACAGAGGATTTGCATAATGATTTCATTTATACTGGAAAAGAAGGTTTTTCACATGCTTGTGATGTAAGTAGCTATTCTTTTGTATTAGTTGCAAGAGTTGCAAGAGAATTAGATATGTTGAACGAAAATGCAAGTTTGTTAACCTTGACTTATCATGGTTCAACAAAAGTTTTAGAAGGATATAATGTAATGGGTGTTGCGAAAGCAGCTTTAGAGGCAAGTGTCAGATATTTAGCAGATAATTTAGGCAAAGAAGGAATTAGAGTAAATAGCATTTCAGCAGGACCTATAAAAACATTATCATCAAAGGGAATAAAAGATTTTAATTCAATTTTAACTGTGATAGAAGAAAAAGCTCCTTTACATAAAAATGTAACGACAGTACAAGTTGGAAATGTTGCTACATTTTTATTGAGTGATATGTCTGATAGTATTACAGGTCAAGTCATTTATGCGGATAATGGATATAACATAATGGGTGTCTAGAGACTAGAAATGACCGTGGGGGTGGCATGGTATGCAACCGGATAAAAAAATATTATATTGAAAGGAATGTGATTAAAAATGGATGAAAGGAAAATTTTTGAAGATGTAAAGGAGATTGTTGTTGAACAATTAGGAATTGATGAAGAAATGGTAACTGAGGAAGCTACTTTTGTTGATGATTTATCAGCCGATTCATTAGATATTGTTGAATTAATAATGAGTTTAGAAGAGAAGTTTGAGTTAGAAATACCAGATGAAGAGGCAGAAAAGATTGTTACAGTTGGAGATGTAGTTAAATACATAAAAGAAAGAAAATAAGTAAAGGAATGAAGTGGTGTATGGAATTAAAAGGATTAAAAATAGGTGAATTAATTTCTAAATACCCAATAATGCAAGGGGGTATGGGTGTAGGAGTATCTCTACATAAATTGGCTGGAAATGTTGCAAAAGAAGGAGGAATAGGCATAATATCAACTGCAGATATAGGATACCAAGATGAAGAATTTGAGAAAAATCCAATGAAGGCCAATTTAAAAGCAATAGGTGAGGAAATAAAAAAAGCAAGAGAAATTGCTCCAAATGGAATTATTGGAGTAAATATAATGGTAGCTTTAAGTAATTATGCAGACATAGTAAAAGAATGTGTGAAAAATAAAATTGATTTAATTGTATCTGGAGCAGGGCTACCAAAGGATTTGCCATCTTTTGTAAAGGGAACAAAGACTAAAATTGCACCAATAGTGTCTTCAGGAAGGTGTGCAAAATTAATATCAAAGGTATGGATGTCAAAGTATAATTATGTACCAGATATGATAGTAATTGAAGGACCTGAAGCAGGAGGACACTTAGGATTTAAACCTGAAGAACTATTGCCAGAAAATAAACCTAAATTAGAAGATATAACGAAAGATGTGATTAAGGAAGTAAAAAGCATTGAGGAAGAAACTGGAAAAGAGATACCTGTAGTTGTTGCAGGAGGAGTATTTAACGGAAAAGATATTGCTAAGTTCTTAAAACTTGGGGCTAGTGGAGTACAAATTGCAAGTAGATTTGTAGCAACTGAGGAATGTGATGCAGCAGACGAATTTAAACAGGCATATGTATATGCTAAAAAAGAAGATATAAAAATAATTAAAAGTCCAGTAGGAATGCCTGGAAGAGCAATAAGAAATGAATTTATAAAAAGAGTAGAAGAAGGCAAAGGAAAAATAACAAAATGTTATAATTGCATAAAAACATGTAATCCCGCTGAAACACCATATTGCATAACAAAAACACTGATAAATGCTGTAAAAGGAAACATTGATGAGGGATTGATTTTTTGTGGAAGCAATGTGGATAAGATAGACAAAATTGTGACAGTTAGAGAATTAATGCAAGAATTAATAGAGACTACAAAAGAAGAATTATGTGCTGAAATGTGAGAAATTTTAATGTTACAATTCCCTCAGTAATCTTCATGGACTGTGAATTGTAACATTTTAATTCGACAAAATATTTTGTTTTTCAAAAGAACTTGACAGAAATAAAAAT
>CAZWIF010000007.1:0-10758 GCA_964634355.1 uncultured Clostridium sp. | reverse complement strand
ATTTTAATTCGACAAAATATTTTGTTTTTCAAAAGAACTTGACAGAAATAAAAATTAAATATATTTTATAAGTATAAATGGCGAGTACTAAAATTTTTAACAAAATCAATCTTATTAAGAAAGGATGAAGAAATGTATGAGATTAACAGACTTTGACACACCTAAGCGGTTTAAAGGGAGAAATGGTCTGCAGATTTTCGTGGACCGTTTTTTCAGAGCAGGCGAAAAACCAAAGGCAATGGAAGGGAGGATCCTGAAGGAATGGAGTGATACAACTCCTAATTGGGAGCCGGAAGCGGACGGAGTATATATGAACAATTACTTTTATGGGGGGAATCTCCAGGGAATTATTGCAAAGTTAGATTACATCCGGAACAATGCTTTTAATCTCCTGTATCTTAGCCCAATTAGTTTGTCCGAAACGTCACACCATTATGAACCAACAGACCAAATGCAGATTGACCCGTGGATTGGCACTTGGGAGGATTTCGAGGAACTGTGTCAAGAGGCACATAAGAGAGATATCCTCGTTACTGTAGACTTAGTATTTAATCACATGGGAAGCAGTAGTCCAATTTTTCGAGAAGCACTCAGAAATCCGAATTCCAGATACCATAACTGGTTTGAATGGAATGAAAGAGGAAATCCTATTTTTTGGGCAGGTTTTGATAATATGCCTCAGTGCAATAAGATGAATGAGGAATATCAGGATTATGCCTGTAGGGTTGCCGAATTGTATATGAGAATGGGCGCAGATGGAATTAGAATTGACCTTGGTGAAAACTTTCCAAAAGAATTCATGGCAAAGCTGAGAGAGTGCGTGAAGTCCATTAACCCTGAAGCTATTTTAGTGAGTGAAATGTGGGGATTAGCGACGAAACGTGAAAATTCACAGTTAGACGGTGAACAAGTAGACAGTGTCATGAATTATCCATTGTCTGATGCTATTGTCAGATGGTTGAGATTTGGAAACAAAGGACATTTTCAGTATACTGTTGAAGAACTGAAAAAGTACCCTGAGCAGGTGCAAGAGGTTTTATGGAATTTTCTAGATTCTCATGACACGCCAAGGGCAGTAAATATGCTAGTGGGTGATGGGATTTTGGAGGACCCATTTAAAGGCGCCTGTTGGGACATCGAGGGACCATGGAGACACGAAAGATGGTTTGACACTTATGGTTTCAGAAGATGGGAAAATGAAAATGATTGGATGGATATAGAGAATGCAAGAGCAATTCTCAAGGCGGCAAGTGCTATCCAGTACTTTATGCCGGGAATTCCAGTTGTATTTGCAGGTACAGAGATAGGAATGTTCGGATATAAGGATCCGTTTAATCGTAAACCATACAACTGGGAGCACGCTGACAGTAAACTCTTGGAACATTACAGGACTCTTGGAGAAATAAGAAGGAAATATTATAGGCTTTTTGAAGAGGGGGTAGATATCCAAATTGAAATTTCCGAGGATACTCTTGAGATTTTGAGAAGAAAGAACTCGGAAGAACTGATGCTGAGAGTTATAAGGGCGACAGACTTTGGTAAAAGCTCAAGAATAGAGGTGTTTAGCAGAGTGTATTAATCAATACCAAGTAGGGAGGAGGATTTGTAAATCTTCCTCCCTACTTAACAATGAAATGAAAATTAACTTTTTATCGAAATGTTTTATTTTCATGCATTTATATGGTATAATACATGAAGAGCTTTTGAAAATTAAAGAGGAGGAAATGTTAGAAATTTAAGCTAACTAAAATATAATATGTTGAATATAAATATAGTTTGTGTTGGAAAAGTAAAAGAAGAATATTTAAAGGAAGCTATTAGGGAGTATAGTAAAAGGTTATCTAGATATTGTTCATTAAAAATTATAGAAGTACAAGATGAAAAATTGCCAGATAAGATATATGAAAGTACAATAAATGTAATCAAGGAAAAAGAATGTAAAAAAATATTAGATTCGATAAAGAAGGACTCATATATAATTGCTTTAGACTTGATAGGAAAACAGTTTACGTCTGAAGAATTTTCCGACAAGATAGAGAATATAGCAACCAATTTCAATAGTAGTATAACTTTTATTATTGGTGGAACACTGGGGCTTACAGAGGAAGTGTTAAAATTATCTAATGAAATAATATGTTTTTCAAAGATGACTTTTCCTCACCAATTGATAAGAGTGTTTTTACTTGAACAGATATTTAGAAGTTTTAAGATAGCAAATAATGAGACATATCATTGGTAAAAACATGATATCACTAAAAATAAAAACATATGATGCACCAAATTATAACACAGAAGAATATAACGAGATTGCATTTAAATCAATGACATAGGCAGAAATAAATTCGATGTAAATTATGGCTATAATTTTTCTTAAAAATACACATAATATTAATATGTTATGTAAGGAGGTAAAAAATGGCTGAAGAAAAGGAATAGTGAAATATTTGTGAATTCTAAAAAATATAATGACAATTTAAGAAAAAGTATTATATAATATCAAAAAAGAGGAGAAGTGATGATAAAAGATGGCTTATATTGAATTTAATGATGTTAGTAAAATATATAAAACTGGAGAGATTGAGATAAAAGCGTTGGATAGAGCTTCTTTTGAAATAAATAAAGGAGAACTTGTCTGTATATTAGGACCAAGTGGAGCAGGAAAGACTACTTGCTTAAATATTTTAGGTGGAATGGATAGTGCTACGTCTGGTTCATTTAGGATAGACGGAGTGAATATAACTAAATTAAGAGGAAGAGAATTAATTAAGTATCGTAGAAATGATATTGGTTTTGTGTTTCAGTTTTATAATTTGATTCAAAATTTAACAGCATTAGAAAATGTTGAATTAGCAGTTCAATTATGCAAAGACCATCTTGAACCTAGAGAAATATTAAAAAAAGTAGGATTAGATAGAAGAATGGATAATTTTCCATCACAATTATCAGGAGGAGAACAGCAACGTGTAGCAATTGCAAGAGCGATTTCTAAAAATCCTAAAATACTTTTATGTGATGAACCAACAGGAGCTTTGGATTATAAGACAGGTAAGCAAATTTTACAATTGCTAGAAGATACATGTCGTAAGGAAAAAATGACTGTTATTATTGTTACACACAATAATGCAATTGCAACAATGGCTGATAAAATTATAAAGTTCAAAAATGGTAAAGCAGAAGATATAATTATTAATTATAATCCGACACCTATTGAAAGGATAGAGTGGTGAGGCGAGAGGTGAAATATGAAAAGAAAAAATCGTATTACAACAAATAGCATAAGAGCAATAAGAAAAGCTTTACCTAGATTTATGTCTTTAATGATTATTAGTATGTTAGGAGTTTTTGTTTTTGCTGGATTACAGGCTACTTCACCCGATATGTTAAGAACCTTAGATAATTATTTGGATGATTATGATACATATGATATAAAAGTAATCTCAACAATGGGATTGGTAGAGGCCGATATAGAAGCAATTAAAAATATAGATGGGGTTAATAATGTAGAAGGTTCATATTCAAAGGATATTATTATTAAAAACAATGAAGATGAATTTGTAATAAATATTTCATCTATACCTATTGATATTAATAAACTAGAATTAGTAGATGGACGTATGCCAAATGAAGCAGATGAGATAGTAGTAGAGCCTAATATGCTTAAAAAAGAAGGTTTAAAATTAGGAGATAAGATAAATGTAGATGATGACACCTTTATAAATAAAGAATTAACAATTGTTGGAACAGTAGATAGTAGTTTATATTTTAATAGTGTTGGGTTAACACAAAATAGGGGAAATACGTCTATTGGTTCAGGGACAATAAATTATTATACATATGTATTACCAGAGAATTTTGACCAGAGTTATTTTTCCGCTATTTATGTGACTGTATCAAATACAAAGGAAGAACTAACTTCAGATGATGGATATGTAATGCTTGTGGATAATATAATGGACAAAATAGAAAATATTAAGGAAGGGCAAGAAAATTTACGATATGAAAATCTTTATGACGAAATTAGTGAGGAAATATCAAAAGAAGAACAAGAGGCAAATGATAAACTTAATGATGCAAAACAAGAGCTAGATAGTGCTAAAAAAGAATTGGATAATGGAAAACAACAGTTAGATGCAGTTTCTAGAAAATTACAATCTACTAAAAAGGAATTGGATAATGCTAAGAGCAGTTTAAATACAGCAAAGAAACAATTAGAAACATTTAAAGCAGAATTAGATAAAGCAAAGGAACAATTAGAAAATGCAAGGATAGAACTTAATAATACAGCAGAACAATATAATATAGATTTGAATTCCTTGGAGGAAAATATAAACACTTTAAATCAATCAATATATACATTACAAGTTCTGCTTGAAAATTTACAGTCATCTAGTGATGAATATCAAATGTATAAACAACAGCTAGAAACATTAAAAGCACAGTTAAGTTCTTTGGAAAAGATAAATAATGAGAAAAATGCTATTGAAGAAAATGAAGCCCAGTATATGGCAAATCTTGAGACATATAATTCGTCTTATGTAGCATATAAGAGTAATCTAGCAACGTATAATTCTGGATTAACTCAATATGAAGAAGGATATGCAACATATCAAGAAAGTTTAGCTGAATATAATGCGAATATAGAAGAATATAATAATGCTGTAGACGAATATAACCAGAACAAACAAGAGGTAGAGGACAAGATTAATGAGGCAAAAGAAGAATTAAATAATATAAGTCATCCTACTTGGTATGTATATGACCGTACAAATTACACAACATATAGTGATTATATTGATGACACTAATAGTATTACTAATCTATCGAAATTGTTTCCAACTATCTTTTTCGCAGTAGCCATTTTGGTTAGCTTAATATCAATGAATAGAATGGTTGAAGAGGATAGAGGAGAAATAGGTACTTTAAAATCACTAGGTTTTAATAATAAACAAATAATGCATAAGTACATATTGTTTTCATTTATGGCAACCATTGTAGGGTGCATAATTGGAGCAGCTTTAGGGCTTATAATTATACCTTTACTGATTTTTAATATATATGGATTGCTGTTTGATATTCCTAATTTCCAATTTGGATTAAATTTGGGTATGACCATCTTGAGTTTTATCATTGTAACAATTTGTGTATGTGGAACAACTATTATAACAGTTTATAAAGTATTAAAAGAGAAACCTTCTGAATTGATGAGACCTAAAGCTCCAAAGATTGGAAAAAGAGTACTTTTAGAGAACATTAAATTTATTTGGAAACATTTAAAGTTTTCTAGTAAGGTAATAGTTAGAAATATATTTAGATATAAAAAAAGGGTTTTAGTTACAGTTGTAGGAGTAGCAGGTTGTACGGCTTTAATGTTATGTGGTTTTGGAATTAGAGATGCGATTGTAGATATTGCTGATATACAATATGAACACATATTTCAATTCGATGCCATGGTTTATATTAATGAGTTAAAAGAAGAGGAATTTGAAAGTGTATTTAACAATGAAAACATAACTTCAGTAACAGGAGCACAAGTTATTAGTGCTGAGGCTATGGATATAAGTGTAAATATGTTTATAGTAAAAGATAATGAGGAATTGAATAATATAGTAAAACTAACTAATACAGAAACCTCCGATATTGAAAGTTTGGAAGAAGGAAAAGTAATTATAACAGACAAATTTGCTGACTTAGCTAATATTAAGGTTGGAGATACAATACAGATTTTAGATGTTAATAATATTTCATATGAATATGAAGTATCTGCAATTGTAAATAATTATTTGGAACATTTTATTTATATGGATAAGCAAACTTTTGAGAACTCAAATCAAGAATATGAACCCAATGTGGTTTATATTAACATGGAAAAAGTTTCAGAAGAAGAGCGAGAGCTTCTTTCAGAAGAATTACTTGAAAATAACGAAGTAATAAGTGTAATTTATAAAGAACGTCTATTAAAAAGTGTAGATGATATGTTGACATCACTTAATAAGGTAGTGGTTATACTAATTGTGTTAGCAGCTATGTTATCATTTGTTGTCTTGTATAATTTATCTAATATAAATATCAATGAAAGAAAAAGAGAAATTGCAACATTGAAAGTTTTGGGATTTTATGATAAAGAAGTAGATAATTATATAACTAAAGAGAATATTTTATTAACATTATTAGGAATAGTAATGGGATTGGTTTTAGGATATTTCTTAACAAAAGCAGTAATAGTATCAGTTGAAATAGAAAAAGCAAGATTTATATATCAAATAAAAGCAATTAGCTATGTATATGCATCTATGTTGTCAGCATTATTTACATGGATAGTAAATATTATAACACATTTCAATTTAAAGAAAATAGATATGATAGAGTCATTAAAGAGTGTAGAATAAAATAGACAAAGGAGAAATGTTATGATTGAGATAAAGAATGTAAGTGAATCTTATGTAAAAGGTAAAAAGGTTATTGATAATATTAACTTAAAAATTGATGATGGAACTGTCTTTGGTTTTATAGGACCAAATGGAGCAGGGAAGACCACTACTATTGAGATGATTACTGGCGTCTTGAATATTGACGAGGGAGATATTTTTATTGATGGTAAGAGTATTAGGAAAAATCCTATTGAAGCCAAAAAGCAATTTGGTTTTGTGCCTGATACTCCAGATACTTTTGAAAAATTAACTGGTTTAGAATATCTGAATTTTATTGGAGATATTTATAAAGTACCAGCTAAAATTAGAATGGAGAAGGTAGAAAAATTGGCTAATGATTTTCAGATTTATAATCATTTAAGGGATAGAATTCAAAGTTATTCTCATGGTATGAAACAAAAATTACTTATTATTAGTGTATTATTATATAATCCTAAAAATTGGATTTTGGACGAGCCTATGACAGGTTTAGACCCAAAGGCTTCATATATTTTGAAGAAACTTATGAAAGAACATAGTGAAAAGGGTAATACGGTTTTCTTCTCAACTCATGTTTTAGAGGTAGCAGAGAAAATTTGCGATAAAATTGCGGTTATTGATAAGGGGAAGATTATATTTGTTGGTACATGTGAAGAATTGAAGGAAAAGTCTAAGTCCAATACCTCACTTGAAGAATCTTTCTTGAAAATAATAGATAATAAGGAGACCAACTAATGAGGAGTTTAACAAGTGTAATTTTAAAAAGTTCTAAAAGAAATCAACAATTAAGTAGTAAAGCTACTTTAAAAGAGAAAGTATTATATTTAGTTTCTTTTATTATTGTGTTTGGATTTCTTGCAGTTACAATGGTAGCATTTAGCATAACAATTACAAAACGATTAATAAAAATAAATCAACCATATACATTTATTAATTTATTGTTATTAATGAATTTTGTCATATTATTCACAAAAAGTATTTTTGAGAGTTTAAATGTTTTATACTTTTCTAAAGATTTAAAAATGTTATTACGAATGCCAGTGAACCCAATACATATTGTCCATGCAAAATTATTAAATATGATTATTTCTGAATATCAAATGGAAATAATTATGTTAGGTATTCCAATGGTAGTTTATGGAATATTAATGAAGACAGGATTTTCATTTTATTTTTATATGGTAGTAATCTTATTGTTGATACCAATAATTCCAATTTTAATTACAACTCTTGTAATATCGATTATCATGAGATTTACGAATTTGATAAAGAATAAGAGCAAAGTTATATATATTACTATAATTTTAGCAATTTTTTTAATAGGTTTTATTACAATGGGATTTAGCTCAGATATCGAATTTTCTCTTGAGGCAATTGACAAGATGATTTTAAGTGCCAATGGAATTTCCTTTGCTATTGCTGATTATTTTGTATTATTAAGACCTATAATGTATGCGATGATTAATTATAATACTACTTTTGGATTAAAATATTTGTTTATATATTTTATTGAAACCATGGTACTTTATGTAGCAGTATTATGGATTATTTCAAAAGTATATTTGAAAGGTGCAATTGGTACAATATTAAATAGTCAAAGTGGTAATAGTGATGAAGATAAGAATTTATCTTTAGAGGATTTTAAAGAAAGAAATAGAAGAAGGGCATATTTATCAAAAGAATTTCAATTATTAAAAAGAACGCCAATATTTGCAATACAATGTCTAATTGTTCCAATAATTTATCCCATTACTATTTTATTATGTTTATTTGTTTTACTTATAGTTGCAAGAATAGTTGGAGTAGATATTATTGGACAGTTATATGATGTGGTGAATGCTCCTTTTGGTTGTGCTATTTTTATAGCAATTGGACAGATATTTAATATGATGAATTTTGGTTCAATAATTGCTGTCTCCAAAGAGAGCAAAAATGCAATTTTAAGTAAGTATATTCCAATGGATTTAGGTGAACAATTTGATTTAAAGATAACATTGGGAAGAACTATTAATCTGTTAAACAGTATTATAGTAGCAATTGCATATTTTAGTTTTACGTATAATTGGTTAGTAACATTAGCAATTTTCGTATGTATGGAGTTTGCAAATGTTGTTGGAGAAAAATTTAAATTGTTTGTAGATTTAAGAAACCCTCAATTAACATGGGATAGTGAATATACAATGATGAAGCAGAACACAAATGTTATGTATGTGTTGTTCTACACATTATTAACAGACCTTATAATATTAGCATTTGGAAAAGTATTAAATAGTTTAATATTATTTTTAGTAGTATTTATTATTGGCTTATACATTATAAACTTTGCTATAAATAGATATGTAAATGAAAACGAAGAAAAGATATTTAGAAGGTTGTATTGACATAGATTTTTATTACATTTTTGTAGCATTTGATAGAATTACCATGGTTTTATATGTGTACCACTAGAAAAATTCTAAGAAATATGATACAAATAATTGTCATTGTGATAAACATGTAGAAGAGGAAATAATAAAAATGATATCATGAAACAATTAAGTTGAAAAAAATTAAATTTTATGTTAATATATGGGTATTAGAAAGAATAAGAAATGAGGATAAATATGAAACATTTATTAAAATTACTTTTTAGTAGAATATTTATTTTTGGAGCATGTATACTAGTGCAATTAATATGGCTATTAGAGCTAATTATTAAGTTTAGTGAGTATTTTATACCTTTAAGTGTGAGCTTAACTATTCTAAGTGTTTTTATAGTTTTAGCAATAATAAAAAAGGAAAGACATATAACTAACAAAATACCTTGGATTATACTTATTCTTGTATTTCCACTTCTTGGAGGACTATTATATGTACTCGTTGGTGCTAATCTATATTTGACTCCTATGTTGAAAAAAATAAATAGAGAGAAGGACGATGTAAAGAAAACTTTATCTCAAGACGAAAAGGTAATGCAAAAGATTGCGAGTGAAGATAAAGATGTATATGGACAGGTAAAATATATTTCAGATTATGTTGGATATCCAATTTATGAAAGAAATGAGATGAAGTATTTTCATATAGGTGAAGAAGCTTATAAGATTATGATACAAGAATTAAAAAAAGCAAAGAAATTTATATTTTTAGAGTATTTTATAATTGGAAAAGGCGAGATGTGGAATACAATATTAAACATTTTAGAAGAGAAGGCTAAAGAGGGTGTTGATGTTAGAGTTATATATGATGATGTAGGAAGTATTAGCTCTCTACCTAACAATTATGATAAGACTTTAGAGGCTAAAGGAATTAAATGTGTTGTATTTAATAAATTAAAACCGGTTATTGCAGTTATTATGAATAATAGAGACCATAGAAAAATTATGATAATAGATGGAAATGTTTCTTTTAGTGGTGGAATAAATCTAGCGGATGAATATATAAATAAAAAGAAAAGATTTGGACATTGGAAAGATAATGCAATAATGATAAAAGGGCAAGCGACTTGGAATTTTACAGTGATGTTTTTGAAAATATGGAATGCATATAGAGAAGAAGATAAGAAAATTGATATATTTAAGCCAACTATTGAGAAAAGTGAAGAAAATGGATATGTTGTTCCATATGGAGAGAATCCACTTGATGATGAGTTTGTTGGAGAAAATATTTATTTAAATATTATTAATCAAGCTAAGAAATATGTATATATATTTACACCATATTTGATTATTGATAATGAAATGATTTCAGCTTTGACATTGGCAAGTAAAAGGGGAGTTGATGTAAGGATTGTTACTCCAGGAATACCAGATAAAAAAATAGTATCCTTACTAACTCATTCATATTATGAGATGTTAATTAATGAAGGCGTAAAAATATATGAGTATACACCTGGATTTATACATTCTAAGTTATTTGTTTGTGATGATAAAATAGCAACAGTGGGAACTTTGAATTTAGATTATAGAAGCTTATATTTACATTTTGAATGTGGAGTGTACATATATGGAGCAAAGGTTATAGATGAAATTAAAGAGGATTGTACAAAAACTTTGAAAAAGAGCCATAGAGTTACA
The DNA here is from genome assembly GCA_964634355.1 of uncultured Clostridium sp. Lineage (GTDB taxonomy): Bacteria > Bacillota > Clostridia > TANB77 > CAG-508 > CAKPSH01. Next base: position 299 of record CAZWIF010000007.1, on the reverse strand, counting down.
AAAAAAGAATGTAAATCGGGAGTTGTTAAATCAATGTTTCAAGCTGTCTTAAAGGTGTTTGCACCATTGATGTAAATATCTAAAAAATTTCAAAGAATGTAATGCTATTTAAATCATAAATCTGGACGAGTATTACTCGTCCAGATATTATAATAACTTGAAAAACACATAAAAAAATAATATTTCTTAAAGTTTACTATTGACAAATAAAGAAGAAACATGGTATTATATTCTAGTATGTGAAATATATGCGGATGTGGCGGAACTGGCAGACGCGCTGGTCTTAGGAACCAGTGTCA
>CAZWIF010000006.1:443-34755 GCA_964634355.1 uncultured Clostridium sp. | reverse complement strand
GAGCAGAAAGCTAGAGCAACATATGAAAAGTTAATTGATTTATCTGCAGATAATCCAGATGTAGTTGATGTTTTAAGATTCTTAAGACAACGTGAGATTGTTCACTTCCAAAGATTTGGTGAAGCATTAAGAAATGTTCAAGAAAAACTTGCTCAAAAGAAATTTTATATGAATAACTGTGATAATTTAACAACAGGTATGAGCAATGATATGTCAACAAATACTATAAATAACATGACTGCAAATATGAATAATAACAATATGGCAAATTATAATAATATGAACATGATGAACTACAATAATGGCGGAAATAACTGTGGTTGTGGAAGATAATTAAAGTTAAAGAGGCAGACTAAAGTCTGCCCCTTTAATTGACATATATCCATTTTTAATTCTCATATCTCACCTATCTGATTATCTAAATATTGTAAATTACATAAATTTGAAGTATAATATAGGTGTTTTATATGAGAAGGAGAGATAAGGTTGAAAAATAATTACAATTTTTTTTCAACCAGATTTGTACCTTGAGAAAGGAATGTGATAATTATGACTAAACTTTTGGATTTTAAAAATGATATAGATTATTCAAAATTGAAAGAAGTTGCCAATATAATAAAAACAGGTGGACTTGTTATATTTCCTACTGAAACTGTTTATGGATTAGGTGCAAATGGATTAGATGAAAAAGCAGTAGAAAAAATATATATTGCCAAAGGTAGAAATCAGAAAAATCCAATAAATCTATTGGTAAGTAACATAGAAATGGTTAAGATTGTTGCTAAGGATATAAGCGAATTGGAATATAAATTAATGGAAGCTTTCTTCCCCGGTCCTTTTACTATTATATTGAATAAAAAGAATATTGTCCCTTCTATTGTTACAGCAAATCAAGATACTGTTGGAGTTCGTATGTCTAATGGAATTATAGCTAGAAAACTTGTTGAAGCGGTAGGTTCTCCTATTGCTACACCTAGTGCAAATCTTGCGGGAAAACCAAGTGGTACGAATTTCAATGATATCTATAATGATTTTAAAGATAAAGTTGATTATATGATAGATGGTGGTGATAGTTCTATTGGTATAGAATCTACAATTGTTAAAGTTATAGATGGAATTCCTCATATATTAAGACCCGGAAGTATAACTTTAGAGCAAATAAAAGAAGTTTCTGGAACTGTTGTAGTCAAGGATTATGAAGAAAATTCATGTAATATTCCAAGTAATAACTACAAACATTATACATTAAGTAATAAATCTCTTCTTGTTACTTGTGATGATAATAATATATTAGTGGATAAAATAACGGAGATTGCAAATACATATACTTATCCTATTATAATAGCTAACCATAAAAATGTGGATAAATACCCAGAAAAAAAAGTAATAGATATTGGAGACAATTTAAATGAAATTGCAAAAAATATTTTTTCAAGCTTAAAAAAGGCGGATATTCTCTCTCCTGAAATAATAATAATTGAAGGAATTGAGCAAAAAGGAATTGGCATTGCTATTATGAACCGATTGATAAAAGCATGTGAAAATAATGTTATCTTTTTGTAAATCGTTCTTTTTGAACACCTATTTGCATGTGTCATTTTAGGGCAGACACAACGCCTGCCCCTATATTTTAAATATTCTATAATTTTTATGTTATTTCATTCGTTGTTAGCTCTTATTTAGTCATAATCTCACAAATCAAATTATTAAACTCTGTAGGATTTTCAATTGAAAGTCCCTCAATCAATCTTGCTCCATTATATAAAATCTTTGAATATTTCTTTAAACTCTCTTGGTCTTCTTTATATAATGTTTTTAGTTTATCAGCAATTGGATTATTTTCATTTATTTCTAGAATAGTTGATGCTTTTATTCCTTGAGCATTTGGCATTGTATTCAAAGTTTTTGCCATATCAATAGATACTGCTCCTTCACTCGTTAAACAAACAGGATGATTTTTTAATCTATGAGTAAATCTAACCTCTTGTACTTCATTTTTAATTGCTTCCTTCATAAGATTAAACATATCCTTATTTTCTTCATTTTCCTTTTTAAGTTTTTCTTTTTCTTCATCAGTATCCAAATCTAAATTATCTGCACAAACGTTTTTAAAAGACTTTTCTTCGTAGTTCATTATAACCTGTAATGCAAATTCATCTACATTATCTGTTAAATATAAAATCTCATATCCTTTATCTTTAAGAGCCTCTACTTGCGGTAATAAATCTATTTTATCTACTGTCTCTCCACAAGCATAATAGATATCCTTTTGATCTTCTTTCATTCTTAAAACATATTCTTTCAATGTAACTAGTTTCTTCTCTGTTGATGAATAGAATAGCAATAAATCTTGTAATTTATCTTTATTCATTCCATAATCACTATAAGTGCCATATTTTAATTGTAATCCGAAATTTTTAAAAAATTCCTCGTATTTCGTTCTATCACTTTTTAGCATGTTCTCTAATTCTGTTCTAATTTTATTTTCTAGATTTTTTTCTATAACTCTCAGTTGTCTATCGTGTTGTAGCAATTCTCTTGAAATATTTAAAGAAAGATCATCACTATCGACTAACCCTTTTACAAAGCCAAAATAATCAGGTAATAAGTCTCCGCATTTTTCCATAATTAAGACACCATTTGAGTATAATTGTAATCCTTTTTCATAATCACTTGTATAATAATCATATGGTAAATGGGTTGGTATATATAATAATGCGTCATATTTATATTGACCTTCAACAGATGTATGAATAACCTTTAAAGGCTTTTCATAATCGTGAAATTTTTCTGTATAGAAATTATCATATTCTTCGTCTTTAATATTCTTTTTATTTTTCTTCCAGAGTGGCTTCATAGAATTAATTGTCTCAATTTCTTTTATTGTTTCAAACTCCTCTGTTCCCTCCTTTTTCTTGCTGTGCTCAACTTCCATTTGTATTGGATAACGAATATAATCTGAATATTTTTTGATAATCTCTTGAATATTATAACTATCTAAAAATTGACTATATTTTTCCTCCTCTGTGTCTTCTTTAATATGAAGTGTTATTTTAGTTCCTACTTCTGTCCTTTCGCATGGTTCTATAGAGTATCCTTCCACTCCTTTTGAAATCCAACGGTAAGCTTTTTCACTATCTATTGATTTACTTTCAACAGTTACTAAATCGCTAACCATGAAAGCTGAATAAAATCCAACACCAAATTGACCTATAATATCAACATCACTATTTTTCTCGTTTTCTTCTTTAAATGCCAATGACCCACTCTTAGCTATTGTTCCTAAGTCTTTGTCAAGTTCTTCTTCTGTCATACCACAACCATTATCTTCTATAATTAATGTTCTTTCCTCTTTGTTTAATTCAATTTTAATTTTAAAGTCATTCTTTATTACGTTTTCATTTTTATCTGTTAATGAACGATAATAAAGTTTATCAATAGCATCACTTCCATTTGAAATTAATTCTCTTAAAAATATTTCTTTATTAGTATAAATAGAATTAATCATTAAATCTAATAATTTCTTTGATTCCGCTTTAAATTTTTTTATTCCCATAAAAATTCTTCCTTTCATTTATTTGACATTCTTTCTATGGTGTATTATACTTCACATTTTTAGCAGTGTCAATATTAGAGTGCTAAATTCACATAATTTTTACATTTATGCATCCAAAATTTCTACAAATAACCTTTAGTATATTATATACAAGCATTTACAAATTCGTAGTTTTGATATTCTGGCATATATGTTCTTAACATATCTTTAAAACCTTTTACACGTCTTTTGTATTTTAGATGACAGAATTCATACAATACCGTATATTCCAATATATCTCTTCTGTACTTTATTATGTCTGGACTTATTATTATAGTTCTATCAACATATGAAAATTCTGCTAATTTTCCATTTGATAATCTTTCTATTTTATAATCTTCTGGTGCAAGTCCTTTTAGCATTATTCTTGTTTTTTCCATAATGCTTTCTACTTCAACTTCAGCAATCATCTCATATATTTTCCTAGTAACAATTTCTAATAATTTTGTATTATCCATATGTCTATACTTGTTTGGAGTATAAATTTCTATATTTGTTGCGTTGACATTTATTTCTATTATTTTTGTGTTTTTATAGATTAATTTTACATTATAATCTTCTCCAAAAACTTTTATTGTTTCTACGCCTTTATCTAACATCTTTTTATTCCCAAATATTAATTTCATCATTTTTATACCCCCAACTATAATTTGCAAATATCTGTTCGCTTTTGTTGAGACTATTTTATACTATATTTTTTCCTTTGTCAATACTTTTTTATAAAATAATTGAAATTTTTGTTCGTATAATAAAATTATATTTATGCTATATTAGACATTAGACAGATACAAGGTTTGCCTCTATATTTCTTGATTCTTTCATTTCACTTTTTTAAATTCAATTTTTTTACGAGAAATTAAACGCCCTACTAAAATCTGTCAGTTCAAATTTAATTGTTCATAATTCTTAAAAAATCTATAACACCCTTTACATTTTTTACTTTTAATGACATTCCTTCTAGTTCTTCTTGCTTTATGTATTTTCTTCCCATATTTTCTTTCATGCCATCCCAAGTTTCTATATCTATTCTGTATATCGTTCCATCTGCAAATCCTACCAATACAAATGATATTGCTCCAAATTCTTTATATTGTAATAAAGTTTCTCTTTGATAATCACTTAGTGCTTGAAACGTTATTCTATCTGATTCTGTGTATTTCGCATCAAAGACAACAGTTCTGCCACCTTTAATTGTTCCCTTAAAATCAGGTTGAGCAGCTTTTGTAAATACTGTTTCAAATCTTCCATCTTCAATGTGTTTTAAAATTTTCATTGGTTCTGGTGTCTTCTCAATTTTAGCAATTTTTTTATTTTCATATATTTTACATATATCTTCTACTTGGCTTTCAAAACTTTCTCCTAATCCGTGATTTATTTTTCCAATTAATTGTCTATTGGGGTTTTTCCCTGAATTCCCCTGTCCTATCATTTTTTTGTATTCTTCTATTGTAATTCCCATTCTACCACCTCTTGTTTGCCATAGTTAGAATTATAATTTATTTAAATGTTTTTATTTTGCTTTTAACAAGCCCAGTGTACCTATGCTTTCTACATTATATTCGTTCATAATCTATGTATCTATATTCAAAATCATTCTCATCTTTTGGTCCTATTTCTTCTTTAACTATTTTCCATTCTTTTTCATTAATTTCTGGAAAAAATGTATCTCCTTCAAATTCTTTTTCTACTTGTGTTATATACAATTTATTACATTTAGGCATAAGTAACTTATATATCATTGCTCCACCTATCACAAAATGTTCCGCTTCATCTTGAATATATTGTTCTAATTCATCAATATTATTTACTATTTTAACATTCGAATTATTTACTTTATAATTTTCATCATTACTTAATATTATATGAAATCTATTTGGTAAAACTCTTCCTATGGATTCAAAAGTTTTCCTTCCCATTATAATTGTATGGTTTGTAGTTAGCATTTTAAATCTTTTTAAATCATCTGGTATATTCCATATCAGTCCATTATTTTTTCCTATCACATTATTTTGTGATTTTGCTACTATAATGCTTAACATATTATATCCCTTTCCATGGGCGGACACAAGTCCGTCCTGCCCATACTTCTAATTTCTAACCTCTAAATGGCTACTGGTATTTTTCCTAGATTAATTTCTTTATTGTAATCATATCCTTGTATCTCGAAATCCTCTACTTTAAAATCGTAGAAATTCTTTGTGTCATTATGTATAATTAATTGTGGATTAACATCCATTGGTTCAGCAGATATTAGTTTTTCTATAAGTGGAATATGTCTATCATATATATGACAGTCCCCTATATTATGTGTAAGTGTACCTACTCCTAATCCTGCACATTGTGCAAACATATGTAAAAGTGCTGCATATTGCATTGTATTCCATCCATTTGCTGCTAACATATCTTGAGAACGTTGATTTAATATTAAATGTAGCTTTCCCTCTTTTACTAACCATTGTGTTCCATATGCACAAGGTTCTAAGTTCATATCTTTTAAATCTTCAAAATTAAATATATTTGTCATTATTCTACGGCTTGATGAATCATTTATTAATAAATCTAAAACATAATCTACTTGATCTATATTTTTTATTCCTGATTTAGTTTTAAAGTCATATTTTCTTTGCATTTGATAACCATATGCTTTCCCTATACTTCCGCTCTCATCAGCCCATTGATCCCATATATGTGAATTTAAGTCATTTATATTGTTAGATTTTTTTTGCCAAATCCAAAGTATTTCATCTATAGCTTTCTTTACTGTATTTGTGTTATTTCTTAATGTTATCATTGGGAACTCTTTTTCAACATCATACTTGTTTGTAACACCTACTATTGAAATATAATTTGCTTCTGAGCCATCTTCCCATCTTGTCCTAACATTAGTTCCCTCTGATGAATATCCATGTTCTAATATTTCTTTACATGTATCTATAAAATTTTTATCAGCTTGAGTCATTTTCATCATTCCTCCCATTATATCTACTTCTTTTGCAATTATATATGAAGTATTCTTTTCTTGCAATATATTTTTAAAATTTTACAAGGAAATTTCATCGTTACAATTGTAGTGTAAATTTTCTGTGTTTTATCAAATCATCCTTGAAATTTTTATATTTATAATGTATTATATTATTTATGAAAATAAAAAAGTATTTAATAAGTTTGATTATATATATATTAACAATTAATTTAATATTTCCTTATTTGCTTCAAGCAACTAACGTTGATACAACTACAACAAATGAATTAACTAATGCCGAAATAACTGCATCAGATGAAGAATCTGAGGTAGACGTAGACGAAATAACCAACTCCATTGACATATATGCACCTTCTGCAATACTAATAGAAAAAGAGACTGGGGATATATTATACCAAAAAAATGCTTTCAATATTATGTATCCTGCTAGTACAGTTAAAATCATGACTGCTATTCTCGTGTTAGAAAATCGTAGTCTAGATGAGTTAGTTACAGTAAGTGCTTCTTCTATCTCTTCTGTACCTTATGGGTATACATTATCTGGCATTCAGGCGGGAGAGACATTAACTATTGAAGATTTATTGTATGCTATGCTTATCCCTTCTGGAAATGACGCTGCCAATGCTTTAGCTGAATGTGTTGGTGGTAGTATAGAAGAATTTGCAAATATGATGAATGAAAAAGCTATTCAGATTGGTTGTGAAAATACAAATTTTACCAATCCAAATGGTGTTCATGATGAGAATATGTACACAACTGCATATGATTTAGCACTAATTGCAAAATATGCCATGAATATAGATGAATTTAGAACTATAGTCTCTACTCTTACATATACTCTTCCTTCAACTAATGTTTATCCAAGTGCTGATAGAGTTTTAACAAATTCAAACCATCTGATAAATCCTACATCTAGTCATTACTATGAATATGCAATAGGTATAAAAACAGGTTATACAAATGCAGCACAAAATTGTTTAGTAGCAGGTGCTATGAAGGATAATGATGAGTTTATCGTTGTTATATTGGGATCTGCAGAATCTAATTTGGGAAATCAGGCTAAGTTTGTTGATGCACAGAAATTATTTGAATTTGGATTTACTTATTATAAAGATTACAAAATTAAAAACGAAAAAGATAATAATAGCATTGTAGCAGGACTTTTCAACCTAGAAACCATTATGGATATTACTGAAGGAGAAGAAAATTCTCAATGGGGATATTTTCTTTATATAATTGCTAGAACTATTTTAATAGGAATTGCCTTACTTTATGTATTCCACCATCTTTGTTGTAAAATTAAGCGCTATAAATATAATTGTAAACATGCAAAATATAAATATAAATGGAGATAGAATTTTTAACATGTTCTTATCAAAAATTACTATCTCCATTTAGTATTATCTATATAAATTCTTCCCATGCAATATTTGCCAAATCTATGCCTTTATTTGTTAATTTTATATTGTCAAATTCTATTTCTATTAACCCTAAAGTTACCAATCTATTTAACTCATTTCTAAATAAATATATTGGATTATCATTAAACTTAGTTTTAAATTCGGATATTCTAACCCCTTCTAATTTTCTAAGTCCTAACATCATATACTCTTTTTCTTGGATATGCTTGTCTTGAACTTCATGTACATCTTTATCCTGATAATTCTTTATATATTCTTCTAAACTTTCTTTATTGGAGTATCTTCTTCCATCTAAATATGAATGTGCTGCTGCACCAATTCCTATGTATTCCTTTTGCTTCCAACAATCCATATTGTGTTTTGATTTATGTCCTAACTTTGCAAAATTTGATATCTCATAATGAATATATCCTTTCTCCTCTAACATTTCTTTTGCTAACCAATACATTTTTCTCTCTATGTCATCTTTTGGTAAAGTACACTGTTTTGTATCTACCATATAATGCAATTTCGTACCTTCTTCTAAAATTAATGAATATATTGAAATATGTTCTGGATTAAATTTTATGACTTCTTGTATGCTCTCTTGTAAATCATTTATAGTTTGCTCTGGTAAAGCTAGCATTAAATCAATATTTATATTGTCAAAACCAATTTCTCGTGCCATGTTATATGTATCTACAAATTCACTATAAGAATGTATCCTTCCTATCTCTTTTAATAGTCTATCCTGTGTAGCCTGTAATCCTATACTTAATCTATTTATTCCTACTGATTTGTAAGACAATAGTTTTTCTCTCGTTACAGTACCTGGATTTACTTCTATAGTAATCTCTTCTGCATTGCTTAAATCAATTTCCTTTAATATTTTACAAATATATTTACTATCAATATATGAAGGAGTTCCTCCTCCTATATATACAGTTTTTATCATATATTCCTCTGCTTTATAATCTCTATATTCTTTTATTAAAGCTTCAATATATGCTTTAATGTAACTGTCCTTATTTGGATATGATATAAAATCACAATAATAGCATTTTTGTTTACAAAAAGGAATATGAATATACAACCCTACCTCTTTCATAAAATATTTTTTCTCCTTAATCTTCTAATTCTTTTGCAATCTGTAATATTTTATTTAATCTATGATTAACTCCAGATTTGCTAATAGGTTTATCTAATAATTCACCCAATTGAGTTAAGTTTGCATCTGGATGTTTTAATCTTAGTTCAGCAATCTCTTTTAGGTTTTTGGGTAATTTGTCAAATTCCTTCTTGCTTTTTATTAAATTGATGGCTTGTACTTGTAATACAGCAGCACCAATTGTTTTGTTTAAATTTGCCGTCTCACAGTTCACTATTCTATTTATGTTATTTCTCTTATCTTTGATTACTCTAATCTCCTCATATCTAATTACTGCTACATTTGCTCCAATTATAGCTAAAAAATCTGATATAATTTCTCCCTCTTTAATATAAATTGAATATCCATTTTTTCTTTCTAAACTTTTTGTTTGAATACCAAATTCACTCATTATACTTTGAACAATATTCTTATTTTCTTCAACATTAAATATTATCTCTAAATGATATTTATTATTAGGGTTATTTATAAGTCCTCCGCCCATAAAAGCACCTCTAATAACTGCCTTTTTTTCATCAACCGTACTTATTTCTAAATTGTTCAAATTTATAAGACTCTTATCAAAAGAAATAACAAAATTTTTTCCCTGTATTTTAATTTTATATTCAATACCTATTTTGGCAAGTATTTTTCCAAATCTATTGATATTATATTCACTGGTTGTTATAAAATTAATTTTGTTGCGTAATACTTTTGTATTACAACTTAGTAAATATCCATATAGCTCTGAATAAATTAATTTTTGATTACTAAAAGAATTAAATTTACTTAATTCCTCTTTTACATCTGAAGAAAATGACATATCTTAGTTCTCCTTATTATATTATTTTTGCTATGATTACTCTATCATTACCAGCTAAATCTTTTATACATTTAATATTTGCATATTTTCCTTCGTTTTTTAGTATATCAGTAACAGTTTCCTTTTGATTATATCCTATCTCCAATGCCAAATATCCATTTTTATTAAGATATTTATATGACATTTTAGATATTTCTCTATAAAAATCCAATCCATCAGCTCCTCCATCTAATGCTTGAATTGGCTCTTTTTTTACATCTTCCGGCAACTGGTTTAACATTTTTCTTTCTATATATGGTGGATTTGAAACTATTACGTCAAATTTCTCAATAATATCTTTAAACATATCTGATTGTACAAACTTAATCTCCACATTATTTATTTTTGCATTCTTATTCGCTACCTCCAATGCTTTATAACTTATATCTGTTGCTACAACCTCAGAATTATTTATATATTTTTTTATTGCTATGGCAATTGCTCCACTTCCAGTACAAATGTCTAATATCTTTATTCGAGCTTGTACATATTCTTTTTTGTATATTTCTAGAACTTGTTCAACAAGTATCTCTGTATCTGGCTGAGGAATTAAAACATTTTCATCCACATAAAAATTTAATTTCATAAACTCTTGATTATGAGTTATATACTGAAGCGGATATCCATTTTTAATTTTTTTAATATTAGCATTATATCTTACTATGATATCATTATCTAGGTTTTGTTTATCATTTGCTATCAAATATTCTTTAGGCTTATCTAATACATAAGCCATTAAAATTCTAGCAATATTAAAAGCTTCATCTATATTACTTTCTTTCAGCCTTTTTGTGGCCTCCATTATTGACTGTTTTATATTCACTTTACTACTATTCCTTTCTAAGGTACAAATAAGCATATAACAATCAGGAGGCACGGTACTCCGTGCCCCTATCAAGCTTGAATTTTGTTTAATATAATATCTGGTGACTCCTACGGGAATCGAACCCATCACTCCACCTTGAGAGGGTGGCGTCTTAACCGCTTGACCAAGGAGCCATTAACAAATATTATTTTAGCATAGATATTTCATAAATGTCAAGCATTATTTTATGAATTATCGACTGCATCTATTATTTCTTTACATTCTCTCCAATTAACAACCTTCATACAATCATATTCCTCTTCCAATTTTTCTATTATCTTTTTTGTGTTATCAGTTGAATTTAAATCAGTCACTACTATATCTTTTATTTCTTCTTCTTTTCCATACAATACTTTAAATAATATTGATCTTAGAATTCCTTCTATATTCTTCTCCTGATTTTTAACTCCTATAATCATATATATTCCATCAGATTTAAAATTAGTATGTACCGAAATATATATAATAGATTTTATAATTTCAAACAATCCATAAAAGGCAAGTGTCCAGACAATAGCATTTAAGATAAAACTCATATCCATTCCTCCTGTCTATATATTTTATGTTTTTTCATGATTTTTGTTCATAGGTTCTATCTATAATAGCCTTTTTTATATGATTAATTCTATGTCCTAAATCCTCTAAATACACTTCTATAACATCTAATCTAGTATAGTCATCTAATTTACCATTAATAAGTAAATAATACTCTGCAGTTCTATATATATGTTTTTGTTTAGGTTCATTTACTGAATCTCCAGGATTTCCATATGATAATGTTTTCCTTGTTTTCACCTCTATAAAAACAATTTCATCTTTATCTAGTGCAATAATATCAATTTCTCCTAGTTTACATCTAAAGTTTCTTTCAATAATTTCATACCCTTGTTCTTTTAAATATTCAACTGCAATATCTTCTCCTAAATCCCCTGTATTTTTACGTTTATACATATAATATCTTTCTCCTTTTTATCATATAAATTATAATTTATGTACCTTATAATAATTTCCTGGTTTACTTTCAATTAATCCCTCTAATTCCATCATTAATAACACTGAATTTAATTCAGAGACAGGTATTCCTGTCTTTTTATTAATATGGTTTATATGTGTTATACCTTTTTGTATTAATTTATATATCTCTTGATATTCTGGTTTAATTTCGATTTCTACTTCTCTTTCTATCTCATCAATACTTATTTGTTTTATTTTTTTCATATTATAATATTCCAATACATCGTTTGCATTTGTTACTAAAATTCCATCTCTTTTTAATATTCTATTCGTTCCTTCTCCTTTTTTGTTATCTAAACTATTAGGTATACAAAATATAGGCTTCCTCTGTCCTCTCGCATAATTAACTGTTATTCCAGTTCCACTATTCTTAGCCGCCTCCACAACCATTACTCCCATACTCAATCCACTAATTATTCTATTCCTTCTTCTAAAATTATCAGATGAAATCTCAATCTCTGGTGAATACTCTGTTATGATTGTTCCTTTATTATCTAAGATTTCTTTAAACAATTTAACATTCTGTTTTGGATAAATATTATTAAAACCAGCACCTAAAACTGCAATAGTTTTGCCTTTTGCCTCCAATGCTCCAATATGTGCAGAAGCATCTATACCGTATGGCTAGTCCACTCACTATAGTTAATCCAGCTGATGCCAAATCATATGAAAATTTAGTTCCTTGTCTTTTCCCATATTCTGTACACCTTCTAGAACCCACTATAGCTATTGATTTATCTGATAATATTGATACATCTCCCAAAACATATAATCTTTTAGGCGGATTTTTTATATCTCTCAATGTATCTGGATAAAATTCGTTATTAATATCAATTATCTGCATTACTTCTCCTCCCTTATAAAATCTCTTTTGCGTGTCTTCCAAGAGTGCGACCCTTACAATCAGTTTTTCCAATACTTTCTATCTAAACTTCTGTATTGAATTGCCTCCGCAAGATGTTTGACTTCTATATTCTCTTTTTCATCTAAATCTGCAATCGTTCTTGCAACTTTTAAAATTCTTCCATATGCTCTAGCACTTAGCCCTAACTTTTCGAATGAATTTTTTAATATTTCCTTTCCTTTAGAATCCAACTTACAATATATTTCCATTAAACCTGGTGTTAATTCTGCATTAGAATATATCCCATACTTAATATACCTTTCTTGTTGAATCTTTCTCGCCTTATCAACTCTTTCTTTAATTTTTTCAGAGCTTTCCCCTTTTTCTTCAGAACCTAATTTCTGATATTTTACAGCCTCAACTTCTATATGAATATCTATCCTATCTAATAGAGGTCCACTTATTTTTCCCATATACCTATTTATTGCTTTATCACTGCATGTACATTCCTTATCTTTTGAACCATAATATCCACACGGACATGGATTCATCGAGGCAACTAGCATAAAATTGCAAGGATATGCCAGACTTGCATTTACCCTATTAATATTAATTTTTTTATCCTCTAAGGGAACTCTTAAAAGTTCTAATATATTATTAGGAAATTCTGGCAATTCGTCCAAAAATAAAACTCCAAAATGTGCTAGGCTTATTTCTCCAGGCTTTGGAATTCTACCTCCACCAATTAAAGAAGCTCCTGATATTGTATGATGTGGGGCTCTAAATGGTCTTGTAGTAATTATGGGCTTATCTTGAGGTAATATTCCCTCTATACTATGTATCTTGGTTATCTCTAATGATTCCTCAAATGTTAGATCTGGTAATATTGATGGCAAACACCTAGACATCATTGTCTTTCCAGAACCAGGGCTTCCAATAAGTAGACAGTTATGTCCTCCTGCTGCTGCCACCTCTAAAGCTCTTTTTATACTTTCTTGTCCTTTTACATCTGCAAAATCAAATTTATATTTTATATTATTGGTAAAATAATCATCAAAGTCTATCTCTATTTTTTCTGGTATTTCTCTTCCATTTAAAATATCTATTACCTCTTCTAGGCTTTCTACTCCTATCACTTCAATATTCTTTACAATGGCGGCCTCTTTTGCATTTGCTTTTGGAATTACAACTTTTTTTATTCCAAGATTACTAGCCTCCAAGCACATAGGGAAAATACCGTTTACCTTATTTATTTTTCCATCTAAGGACAATTCTCCGATAAAAACAGTATCATTTATATTTTTAGCTTCTAATTCTTCATTTGCGATAAGTATAGCAATAGCTATAGGCAAATCATATAAAGCCCCTTCTTTTTTAGTATTAGCTGGTGCTAAATTAATTATAATTTTTCGGCTCTTTAGATCAATTCCACTGTTCTTAATAGCTGTCCTAACCCTTTCTTTGGATTCTCTAACACTTGCATCTGGCAATCCCACAATATCACAAGACGGTAACCCACCCGAAACATCCACTTGGACGTCTACAAGATATCCATCAAGTCCATGTAAAGACATACTCTTAACAATAGATAACATATTCAATTCCTCTTTTCAATTCTTGATTTTTTATTAGATTTATATGGAATTTTTTATTATGATAAAACACAGTTGTAATGAATTTAAATTAATTTGAAATAATTTACTTATATATTTCTACAAAAAAATGTTTTCTCCTTCTTAAACAAATAAGAAAAAATCAAAGATTTTTTCTTATTTGTTCATATCAGATTTGAGTTTTCAAACAATGTGAGAAAATCTCAGATGGCTAGCTTATGGATTTAAAATAATTTCATCATATAAACTGATACTCTTCATTGATGATATTTCACCAGTTGAAAATCCTTTTTCTATTAACTCTTGTGTTGTATAATTTGATACAATAGCATAATTCTTATTCTGTTTTTCTACTTTAACTAATATTTTATCTGTGTAACCTATTCTATTCCTTATTAAATAGGTTTTATCCTCTTCAGTTATCAGTGAAGAATTTGGAACTTTTAAACCTGATGCGCTCCACCAAATAACATCAATCGAAATTTTTCTATAACTAATAAGATATTCTACATCTTTTGTTATTTTAAATATCATCACCGTCTCTCCATCAACAAAATCTGATATATTAGCGATTTCAGCTGATACCTCGTCATTATTTGATAACCTTAGTTTTATAATATCTCCAACATTTGCATTTTTTGCATTATCTGAAGATAAAACAGTTGCAATATAACAATAGAAGTTGTTTACTATTTTTCCCTGCTCTGAACTTGATGAAACAAATTGTCCAGTTTTTGTCTTTATTGACATCAAATCTTCTTTTGTTATAGTATCAATATTCTCTACAGTAAGACTATCTTCGTATCCATCTATTTTATAAGATACAATTCCACTTATTGGGGCATAAATATACTCCTGCCCTGAATTTAACTGTTCCTCGTAGTCACTTCTTTGAGCAATTAATTTGTTTATATATGTACCTGATGGACTAAGTTCTCCAGCTATCTTAGCTTTTTTAATCATATAGGAACTAATTTCATCTTTATATTTAGTAATCATTTCTATATCATTAGTAGATTGAAGTAACTCTAGTTTCTCTTCAATTTGTTTCTCTAAAAACTGGATGTCCGTTGAATAAATGCTTATATTTTGACCTTCAATTGCCTCCTGAATTTCTTGATCTAATTCAGCAATTTTCGCTTCTAATTTTTCTTCATTTGCACTGCAATACCTATATACAGAGTCACCCTTTGAAACTTTTTCTCCTTCTGATTTTATAATCACTATTCCGTTTTGGTAATCTTCTCCAGATATAACTTGTTCTTCTCTAATTATATAGCCAACGGTAGCTTCTTCTTCATATATTTGACCATTTTCAACAACAAAAACATCTGATGGCTCTATGAGTAATTGAATTGTACTATATAAAACACAGCTAGCAATTATCAATATTATAATTATAGATATAGCCTGTCCTATTCTTCTTTTACTAAGCTTTTTTCTTTTCTTTTTGTTTTCCTTCAACTTATTTCCTCCAAAATAATTTGTATATTTTTCTCTTTAGATTCAAGTCCATCCAACCATAGTGTATTCTTATTTTTTTTAAACCAAGTAAGTTGTCTCTTCGCATATCTCCTAGTTTCCTGTTTTATCTTTTCTATCATTTCGTCTTTAGATATTTCTCCTTCTAAAAACTCTCTTGTTTCTTTATATCCTAATCCTTGAAAAGACGTTGGTAATTCATTATATCTAGAAACAAGACTTTTTACTTCATCAATAAGCCCATTCTCTATCATTATGTCTACTCTTTTATTTACTCTCTCATATAATTTTTCTCTATCCATATTAATAGTAAATACTTTATAGTCATATTTAACTTCCTTACTTCTTGAATTAATCTCTTGTTCTGTTTTTGTTTTGCCTGTTTCGTGATATATTTCTAAAACTCTTAGAATTCTTTTTCTATCATTTTTAGATATTTTCTCGATTGCTTTTGGGTCTATTTCAAAAGCTTTATTATACAACATGTCTAACCCTTCATTATCTGCTATTTTTTCTAATTTTTTTCTATAAGCTTCATCTAGCTTTATTTCATTATATTCAATACCATAAATCAGAGAATCAACATATAATCCTGTTCCTCCAACTACAATTGGAATTTTTCCTTTTGATAAAATTTCCTCTATACATTTTTCTGCTTCTTTTTTATAATCAGCAACACTATATCTTATATTAGGTTCTACAAAGTCCAACATGTAATGTTTTATACCCGACATTTCATCCTTTGTAGGTTTTGCACTTCCTATATCCATATATTTATATATTTGCATTGAGTCAGCCGAAACAATTTCTCCATCTATCTTTTTTGCTAATTCAATTGATAATGCTGTCTTTCCAGAAGCAGTTGGTCCACATATAACAATAACCTTTGGCTTATTTACGACATTCATTTTTCCTAGTAGATGTTAGCTTTCAAAGCTTACATCGTTCTCCTTTCCTGTAAGCTTTTGAAAGCTTACATAAAGCTCTGCATAAGATATCCGTAGCTCACTTCGTTGTGCACGGCTATCTTAACTGGATGGGTGAAAATTATTTTTCAACCTTATATTTTCCCTTTCTGTCATTCTATTTTCTTCTAGCAAATTTCTTCTCAAT
Source organism: uncultured Clostridium sp. (assembly GCA_964634355.1). Taxonomy (GTDB): domain Bacteria; phylum Bacillota; class Clostridia; order TANB77; family CAG-508; genus CAKPSH01. The sequence goes on along the minus strand of CAZWIF010000006.1, from coordinate 17,837 downwards.
ATCTGTTCTGGTCATTTTAATTGCAGTTGGTCTTCCGTGTGGACACGTAAATGGATTTGACAGACTTAACAATTGCTGTAACAAACTATCTACTTCTTCATCTGTTAATGCCATATGTGCTTTTACTGCTGCCTTACATGCTATAGTTGATAAAAATTTCTCTTCTATCTCTTGTTTTGCCGTTCTTGCAACTGTATTAATCTCATCTAATGTTTCTAAAAACAAGTCTCTTGTATTTAAATCCAAGCACAATGTTGGTACACCTGTAAGTTTTATTGTGTTATCACCAAACTCTTCTAGTTGGAATCCTGCTTTTTCAAATTTGTCCATATTATCTCTTGCAATATCCATTTCTTTATGTGATAAAGTAATTATATCTGGTAAAAGTAATAGTTGAGAATCTTTTTGCTCTTCAGAATAGTAATTTTCTTTTACTTTTTCATACATAATCCTTTCATGTGCAGCATGTTGATCAATTATATATAATTCATTTTCAATTTCTATGATTATGTATGTTTGAAAAGCAATTCCTATCAACTTATAATTTAACTGTTTATTAATTTGCGCATTGTAATTTTCTTTATCTTCATATAAAGATATATTCATATTTTCGTTCATTATGTCTTTTGCATTAACCGTATTATCTTCAACTTTTTCCTCTTTTTCGTCTTTTTTTATTTTTCCAAAAATTTTGCTATATATTTCTTCAAAATTCTCACTAGCTGTCATGGTATTATTGTCTAAATTATTTGTAATTGTTTGAGTAATAACGTCTCCGGCTAAAATATTATCTTGACTCTTTTCTTCAACTGAAACTGTTTCATTAACCTCTTCATTAGATATTTTAGTACCCACTACAGCTAATTCTTTTTGCTCTTCATCTTGTTTTATTGTTTCAATTTTCTGTGTTGTTTCAACTTCTGTTGGAGACTCTTTTTGTTCTGTCTCACTTGTTTTTTCTTTATTTTTACTTAAATAAACGCTCTCAATTATATTATCAGCAGACTCTTTCTCTTGAGCTTCTTTTTCTATTTTTTCAGAGACTATATCCTCTATTGTCAGAATTGGTCCAGATGTAGTTGGTAAATTTTCTTGTATGTTTATCTTTGAATATGATTGATTATTTGCTATCTTTCTAAATGTATTATCAAAACTATTATTTGTAAAATTTAAAACTGTGTCTTTGTTATCTTCTTCAACATTTTCAATAAGTTCTGCTTTTAATAAAGTGTCTTTTATTGCATTGTATACAGATTTAAAGATTTTACTTTCATCTTGAAATCTAACTTCTAGCTTTGCTGGATGAACATTTACATCAACTGCACTAGGATCAATTTCAATATTTAATATAGCAAAACCATATTTTCCAATTGGAAGTAAACCTTTAAAAGCTTTCTCTATGGAACTTGATAAAATTTTATCTTTAACAAATCTTTTATTTACAAAGAAAAGTTGATTTCCTCTATTTGAACGTGCTATCTCTGGTTTCCCAACAACACCTGTTATATCTACGCCATCATAACTATAATTAACAGGTAACACTGATTTTGCAGTATCTTTTCCATATATACTGAAAATTACATTATTTATATTTCCATCTCCATTAGTCTGAATTACAGTTTTTCCTGTGTTAATTAGTTTGAAAGCTATATTAGTGTTAATAAGTGCTAATCTCGAAATAGCATCTTCTATGTATCCAGATTCAGTATAATCTTTTTTTAAGAATTTATACCTTACAGGTGTATTGAAGAAAAGATTTTTTACTGTTATAGTTGTACCTTGTGTACATCCTACCTCGTCCTGTTCTAATACTTTTCCACCTTCAACAACAATTCTATGTCCAACTTCATCTTCAGCTGTTTTTGAACATAACTCAACATTTGCAATGGCAGCAATACTAGCTAATGCCTCTCCTCTGAATCCCATTGATTTAACAAAGTTTAAGTCATCAGCATTTCTGATTTTACTTGTTGCATGTCTTTCAAATGCCATTTCTAAATCATCTTTTTCCATTCCTTTACCATTATCAGTAATTCTTATATATGATATTCCACCATTTTTTATCTCAACAGTAACATTAGTTGCTTCAGCATCAATCGAATTCTCCACCATCTCTTTTATTACAGATGCTGGTCTTTCAATAACCTCCCCTGCAGCAATTTTATTTATTGTTAACTCATCTAATAAAACAATTTTACCCATTTTAAATTCCATTCCTTTCCGAAGGCACACATTTAGTTCTCCCCCTCAAACCTTAGTATACAATTTAGTTAAATTATATCATTAAATGACGTAATTTGTACATATTTTTTTAAAAATAATGAAATAAGGAAATATCTCCTTATTTCATCTCACATTATATTTCCAATATCATTCATCATAACAAATATTGATAAAAGAATTATACATACAAAACCTGTCATTTGAATAGCCATTTCTGTTTCTTCTCTGAGCGGTCTTTTTCTTATTGCTTCAATTAAATACATAAGAATCTTTCCTCCATCTAAAGGTGGAATTGGTAATAAGTTAGTTACTCCTAATGATAAAGAAACTGCTGCTATTAAGTAGATGTAGTTCGCGATTTCCGTCGTTTGTACTATAATTGTTGAAATTCCAACAGGACCCACTAATTCATTTATAGTTACATTACCTGAAAATAATATTTTTAGACTCTCTATAATTGAGTATGAAAAGGTCCCTGTAATTTGAAGAGCCTCTACTAATGGATATTTATAATAGAATATAACCAATAGAAAAAATACTAATATCGCAAATATAATGTTAACCAACCCTCCTGCTGCTACTATCAATACCTTCTGCCAAATTTTAGCCTTGCTAAAAGAGCCTTCCTCTTCTGAAGGCTCTTCTTCCCCCTCCATTCTAACAAATCCACCAAGAGGAATTATTCTTATAGCATAAACTGTCTCACTTTTTTTCTTAGACCATATCGTTTTTCCAAACCCTATTGCAAATTCATTTACTTTTACTTTGCAAAGTTTCGCCACAATAAAATGTCCACCTTCATGAATAAAAACTAATATTCCTAATAAAAATATTATCTTAATTGCATTTATTAAAAATGTAAGCAATAGACTTCACCTCTTTTATGGATAAAATATGTATTTTATGTTCTAGGAGCACGGTATAACCTTAACCCCTATATTTAACATTTATAATATAAGCATATATAATAAATATGCAAAAGGTGCTATAAATATTACACTGTCTATTCTATCAAGCATTCCGCCATGTCCTGGTATCAGATCTCCAAAGTCTTTAACTTCTGCATATCTTTTTATACTTGATGCCGCAAAATCGCCAATTTGCCCTAAAACACTAAATAAAATTGTAATTATTCCAAAGCCTATATATGATAGCGTTATATCAAATATAGTATTACATACATATGTATAAATTACTGCAATTAATAATGCTCCAAGTGTACCCCCTATGCAACCTTCAATTGTTTTATTAGGACTAATTTTACTAAATTTATGTTTTCCAAGCTTTAATACTTTTCCAATTAAATAAGCAAATATGTCAGTTCCCCAAGCTGCAATAATAAGGTACCATAAATAAATTTTGCTAGAAAGATTTCCACTGATTAATGGAATACACATTATAAACAGTACTATATAACATATTCCAAATAAGGTCACTGAAATATCCGTTATATTATATTTCATACCACTAAACACGCTCTGCATAAATAACAGGACAAGAATAGTTGGCAAAAAGAAAACTATATATGTTATATCAAAACCAGGTATAAAATGTATAAATGCAATTGATAATCCACTTAAATAACCTATCCATTTTACTGGTCTTGTTTTTGTCTCCATAACTTTAAAATATTCATGCAAACTTATTATTGCCACTATCGCAAAAAATATATCTATAAAAAATTCATTTCCAAAAGCTAAAACCAAAACTACCAAAGGTAATCCTAGTATAGCAGAAAGTAATCGTTTTATACTCATTTATTAATTTCCTCCAAATCTTCTGTTTCTTTTTTGATATTCTTCGATTGCCTTATCAAGTTGTTGCTCATCAAAGTCTGGCCAATTTATATCCGTAAAATAAAATTCAGAATAAGAAGCTTGCCAAATTAGAAATCCACTAAGTCTCAGCTCATTACTTGTTCTAATAATTAAATCTGGGTCAGGCAATCCAACAGTATATAAATGATTTGATATCACAGATTCATCAATACTTTCCACGTTTATCTTTCCCTCTTTAACTTTAGCAGCAATGTTCTGCATTGCTCTTACAATTTCTGCTCTTCCGCCATAATTAAGTGCTATACTAAATACTACTCCTGTATTATCTTTTGTTCTCTCCATACATCTTAACATACTAGCTTGTAAATCTTTTTTAAAAGCTGAAATATCTCCTATTATATTAACTTTAATATTCTCTGTATCAGCTCTCTTAGCATAATCATCTAGATATGTTTTAAATAGAACCATAAGACCATTAACTTCTTCTTTAGTTCTTTTCCAATTTTCTGTTGAAAAAGCATAAACTGTAATATATTTTAATCCAATTTTATTTGCATATCTTACTATCTTTTCTAAATTTTTTGCTCCTTCTTTATGTCCTTCCCCTGTATTCCTGCCTTGTGCTTTTGCCCATCTTCTATTTCCATCCATTATAATTGCTATATGATTAGGCATCTTATCTTTATCAAATCCCATAATATTTCCTTTCCATGAGTAGATTATTTGTTTCTTTCTTTTATATATATTGCTAATTCTTTAAGAAATTCTGCTTTTTCTCCATAAACTTCTAATTTAGCTAATGCCTCAGCTGTAACTTCTTCTAAATATTCTTCCGCCTTTTCAAGTCCAAATTTAGTAACATATGTTGCTTTATTCATAATTTTATCATGTCCAACTGGTTTTCCCATAATTTCAGCATCACCTATCTCTGATAGAATGTCATCCTTAATTTGAAATTCTAATCCAATCTTTTCAGCATATGCCGTTAATTTGTCTACATCTTCTTCATCTGCTTCTGCAAGAATTGCTCCTGCTCTAACACAGAATTTAAAAAATGCACCTGTCTTATTATTGTGAATATAGTCTAACTCTTCTTTAGATATCATTTTTCCTTCGCACTCTGTATCAAGATATTCTCCAATAATCATTCTATTTACTGAATTAGAGAATTCATCAACTATCCTAATTTTTCTTTTCATACTATCAATGTCAGTATCCTTCTTTACTTCATCCATCATAAGCATATATGCACGATTTAATAATGAATCTCCTGCTAAAATAGCAGTTGCTTCGTTGTATTTTTTATGATTTGTTAATCTTCCTCTTCTATAATCATCATTATCTATCCCTGGCAAATCATCATGTATTAGAGAAAATGTATGTGTCATTTCCATTGCTACAGCAAATGGAAAACATTTTTCATAATCATCTTTAAATAACTTATATGCTTCAATTATTAAAATTGGTCTTAATCTTTTAGCTGATGACATTAAACTATATTCAATAGATTCATTTAATATTTCTTCATAGCATTTTTCTTTTATTAAATACTTTTGTAATTCTTGATTAATTAACTCTTGATATTTTACTAATTCTTCCTTAAAATTCATTTATTACAACACCTTTACATTTTATTTCTACTTCCTCGCCTACACAGACATTATATCTTTTTCTTTTTTAGAAGACAATTCATCAATAATCGCTACTTTTTTATCTGTTAATTTTTGTATCTTATCTTCTGCTTGTTTTTCCTCATCCTCAGTCATATTTCCATCTTTTTGCTCTTTTTTAGCCAAATCCATTCCATCTCTTCTTATTGCTCTAATTGCTATTTTTGCTTCTTCAGTTAATTTCTTTATATCCTTTACAATCTCTTTTCTTCTTTCCTCAGTTAACTCAGGAAAAGTAAGTCTTATTAATTTCCCATCATTATTTGGATTTATTCCAATATCAGCTGTCAATATTGCCTTCTCAATAGCTTTTAAAATACTGGCATCCCATGGTTGTATAACTATCATTCTTGCCTCTGGTACTGAGATTCCGGCCACTTGATTTATTGGTGTTGGAACACCATAGTAATCAACCTTGACTTTGTTTAATATTGCAGGGTTTGCCCTTCCAGCTCTAATTTCCGCAAAATTTTCCTCTAAAATACTAATTGTTTTTTCCATTTTCTCTTCAATTTGATTATAATCCATATTTAACATCCTTTCTAAATTTATTTAACAACAGTTCCAATTTTTTCGCCTTTAACAATTTTCACAATATTTTCTGGTTTAGCAATTTCAAATACCATTAATGGTATATTATTATCCCTACATAAAGAAGTCGCTGTTGAGTCCATAACTTTTAAATCTTTATCCAATATATCAAGATATGTAATCTCGTCATATTTAATCGCTGTTGGGTCTAACTTAGGGTCTGCTGAATAAACTCCATCTATAGTTTTCGCAAGTAGAATTACATCTGCATTTATCTCTGCAGCTCTAAGTGCTGCACCTGTATCTGTTGAAAAATATGGATGACCTGTTCCGCACGCAAATATAACGACTCTTCCCCTCTGTAAATGTTTTTCTGCTTTTCTTTTGATATAAGGTTCTGCAATTTCTCTCATTTCAATTGCTGTTTGTACTCTTGTATCAACTCCTCTTGCTTCTAGACAATCTTGTAATGCCAATGCATTCATTGTTGTAGCTAACATTCCCATATAATCTGATGTAGTTCTTTCCATATCATGCCCATATCTGCCACGCCAAAAATTTCCTCCACCAACTACAATCGCTACTTCTACTCCTAAATTTACTACTTCTTTAATTTGGTCGCAAATATTACCAATAACATCAGCATATACTCCAGTTTTATTATCGCCTGCCAATGCTTCACCGCTTAGTTTCAACAGTACTCTTTTATAAACTGCTTCGCTCATACTTTTCTTCCTTTCTTATTTTATATTAAAATCTAATCGCTTATCATTCTATCATATATTAATTAAAATTTGTTAAATTTTTACGAAATTTTTTATTTAATTTATAAATTACACTTCTGTTATGTCTACTACCTCAATCTCTTCCTCAGATTTTTTATCATCTATTGCTTCATATAGTGCATTTGCCGTGTCTAATGATGTAAAGCATGGTATTTTACATTCTACTGCCAAACGTCTTATCTTAAATCCATCACGACTTGATTCTTTTCCTTTTGTTGGTGTATTTATGATAAAGTTAATCTTTCCTGCTTCTACTAAATTCGGTATACTTTCCGCACCTTCCCAAATTTTATCTAATACTTTTGTATTGATGCCATTCTCTTTCAAGAAAGCTGCTGTTCCCTTTGTAGCATATATTGTAAATCCTTTATTATATAGTTTTTTTGCCAAAGGTAATACCTCTTGTTTATCTTTATCTCTTACTGTTATTAATATATTCCCATCTTTTGGAATATTGACCCCACTCGCTATAAAAGCCTTAACGATTGCATCTGTAAAATCTTTTGCAACCCCTAAAACCTCTCCTGTTGATTTCATTTCAGGTCCTAAGCTTGTATCTGCATTTTTTATTTTTTCAAATGAGAATACTGGCATTTTAATTGCAACATAATCTCCACGTTTATACACACCTGTTCCATATCCTATATCTTTCAATTTCTCACCTAATATTACTCTTGTTGCAATATCTATTACAGGTAAATTTGTAACTTTACTTATATATGGTACTGTTCTACTTGATCGCGGATTTACTTCAATAATATATACTTGATTGTTTTGTAATATAAATTGAATATTCATCATGCCAATTACATTTAATTCTTTAGCTAATAACTTGGTATATTCAATAATCTTATTAGCTGATTCTTCATTAACATTCTGCGTTGGATACACTGAAATACTGTCTCCTGAATGTACACCTGTTCTTTCGAGCAATTCCATTATGCCAGGAATTAAAACATCTTCACCATCGCAAATTGCATCCACTTCAATTTCTTTTCCCATTATATATTTGTCAACTAATATTGGGTGCTCTTGCGCTATCTTATTAATCTCTGTTATTAATTTCTCAATGTCTGTATCATCATAAGCTATAGCCATTCCTTGTCCACCAAGTACATATGAAGGTCTAACAAGAACAGGATATCCAAGTTTATTTGCAACTTCTTTAGCTTCTGCTATAGTATACACAGTTCCACCTTGTGGTCTTGTTATATTACAATTATTTAATACTTGGTCAAATAGTTCTCTGTCTTCTGCTCTATCCATATTTTCCTCAGAAGTACCTAAAATCTTAACTCCCATGTCTTTTAAGGCTTTCGTTAATTTAATCGCTGTTTGTCCACCGAATTGTACTATTGCTCCATATGGTTTCTCTACATTTATAATATTTTCGACATCCTCTGGAGTTAATGGTTCGAAATACAGTTTATCTGCTATATCAAAATCCGTACTTACAGTTTCTGGATTATTGTTTACAATTATTGCTTCATAGCCTTTTCTCTTCAATGCCCATACTGCATGAACACTACAATAGTCAAACTCAATTCCTTGTCCTATTCTAATTGGTCCTGAGCCTAAAACAACAATCTTTTTTTTGTTAACTTTTTTATTTGCCTCATTATCATCATCATAGCTTGAATAATAATATGGTGTCTGAGCCTCAAACTCTGCAGCACAAGTATCTACCATCTTGAAATTTGCTATTATATTATTTTTTTCTCTTATTTTCCTTATTTCTTGAACACTAGCCTTTGTTAATCGTGAAATGACTTTATCTGTAAATCCATATTTTTTAGCTTTTTTTATTAAATCTGCATCTAACTTAGAATTTTGTAACTCTTTTTCTATGTTTACAATATTATTTAATTTGCTTATAAAAAACTTATCTATCTTTGTAACCTCATGAATTTGGTCAATTGTCATTCCACGTCTTAAATTTTCTGCAATTACCCAAATTCTTTCATTATTTACATTCTTTAATTCAGCTCTAATATCTTCATTATCGTAAGTAGCAAATTTTGGTAAATATAAACTATCTACATTTTCTTCGAGTGAACGAATTGCTTTCATAAGTCCAGCCTCTAATGTAGGTGCTATTGCCATAACTTCACCTGTTGCCTTCATCTGAGTTCCCAAATCACGATTTGCCGTTAAAAATTTACTAAATGGCCACTTTGGAATTTTTACTACAACATAATCTAAAACTGGTTCGAAACATGCATATGTTTTTCCTGTTACTGCATTTTTAATCTCATCTAAAGTATAACCTATTGCTATTTTAGCTGCTACTTTTGCTATTGGATAACCTGTAGCTTTAGATGCAAGTGCTGATGAACGACTAACTCTTGGGTTTACCTCTATAACAGCATATTCAAAACTATTTGGATTTAATGCAAATTGAACATTACATCCACCTTCAATTTTTAATGCTGATATGATTTTTATTGCTGATGTTCTTAACATTTGATATTCTTTATCTGCTAAAGTTTGTGAAGGTGCAACAACTATACTATCTCCTGTATGAATTCCCACAGGGTCTATATTCTCCATATTACATACAGTAATGCAATTTCCCTTACTATCTCTTATTACTTCATATTCAATTTCCTTCCAACCTGAAATACACTTTTCTACTAACACTTGGTGCACTCTTGAAAGCCTTAAACCACTTTCACAGATTTCATGAAATTGTGCCTCTGTATAAGCAATGCCTCCTCCTGTTCCACCTAGAGTATAAGCTGGTCTTATTATTACTGGCAAACCTATCTCTCTTGCAAAATCTAATCCAGCTTGTAGATCTGTTACCACCTTACTTGCAATACATGGCTCATTAATAGATTCCATCATATCTTTAAATGCCTGTCTATCCTCTGCATTCCTTATCCCTTCTGGAGACGTTCCTAAAAGCATTATTCCTTTTTCTTTTAAATATCCTGATTCAGCTAGCTCCATTGCAATATTAAGACCCGTTTGCCCTCCTAAATTTGGTAGAATACTATCTGGTTTTTCCTTTTCTATTATCTTCTTGACAGTCTTAACAGTAAGGGGTTCTATATATATTTTATCTGCCATATTTTTGTCAGTCATTATAGTCGCTGGATTTGAATTTACCAATACTACTTCTAATCCTTCTTTTTTTAATTCAACACATGCTTGTGTTCCTGCATAATCAAATTCTGCAGCTTGTCCAATTATTATTGGACCTGAACCTATAACTAATACTTTTTTTATTTTCTTATTTCTTGGCATACTTGTATTTCATTCCTTTCTATAATAAATATGTAATTATTTCTATTGGGCACAGTGCACCGTGCACCTACATTTAATGCAATATATTTTCAAAATTGATATAAATATTAGAATCTTTCTATTTTGCAATCACCATTTTCTGTTATTTGCACATTGATAAAAATCTATCAAATAAATACGCACAATCTTGTGGTCCCGGGCATGCTTCTGGGTGAAATTGTACTGTAAATATATTTTTATTTTTGTAATCTAGTCCTTCTATTGTTCCATCATTTACATTTATATATGACACTTCCGCAATCTTAGGGTCTATGGTATCTTCTTTTACGTAATATCCATGATTTTGTGATGTTATACAAATTCTACCAGTTTTTAATTCTTTTACTGGATGATTTGGTCCACGATGACCATATTTCAACTTTGCTGTACTTGCTCCTGTTGCTAATGCCATTAACTGATGTCCTAGACATATTCCCATAATTGGAATATTTGACTCATATAACTTCTTTATATTCTCAATTGCAATTTTACAATCCTCTGGATCTCCTGGTCCATTTGATAAAACAATTCCATCAAAATTTTTTTCTAGTATTGTTTTAGCAGATACATCTTGTGGAAAAGCAGTTACTGTACAATCTCTATTTACTAATGACCTTATTATATTTTCCTTACATCCATAATCTATTAACGCTATTTTCTTTTTCCCTTCTCCAAATTCTCTTATATGTTTATTTGACACTTCTCCTACTACATTTGGAAATGTATATTCCTTTATTTCTTTTAATATATTTTCTATATCAGATGCATCTGATACTAATTTTCCTCTCATTGTACCATGGTCTCTCAATAGCTTAGTCAATTTTCTAGTATTTACATTCATTAAACCAGGTATGTCATTTTCTTTTAGATAATCATTTAGATTTGTTTCTGCTCTAAAATTACTTTTCAACTCTGCCAATTCATGGATAAAAACGGCTTTTACCCATATTTTCCTTGACTCAGCATCATTTGTTATTACCCCATAATTTCCTATCAATGGATATGTCAAAGTTACACCTTGTCCAGCATATGAGGGATCTGTAAATATTTCTAAATACCCTGTCATTGAAGTATTAAAAACTACTTCACATACAACATCCCTATTAGCTCCAAATCTCACTCCTTCAAATATTTCTCCATTTTCTAAAACTAAGTATCCATTTTCCATTTTTTAATTTTTTCTCCTTTCTTATTTATTATAGTTTTAAAAAAGAAGAGCAAAAAGCTCTTCCATTATTGATTTAATTGTTTTTGTACTTCTTCTGCAAAATTTTCCTCTTTCTTTTCAATGCCTTCACCTTTTTCAAATCTTACAAATTCTAATACGCTTGCTTTTTTAGAAGCAAGTAAATCTTTGATTTTCATATCAGGATTTTTTACAAATGCTTGGTCAACCAAACAAATCTCTTCATAAAATTTTCCTAATCTTCCTTGAACTATTTTCTCAGCTATTGCTTCTGGCTTTCCTTCATTCATAGCTTGAACTTTTAATATTTCCATTTCTTTGTTTAATCTTTCAGCTGGAACATTATCTCTATTTATAAACTCTGGTTTAGCTGCAGCTATTTGCATACATATGTCTTTTGCAAGTACTTCATCAGCATTCTCCATAGATATCAAAACTCCAATTTTTCCATCTCCATGGATATATTTTGAAACAATGCCTTCTGAAGTGAATCTAGCAAATCTTCTTACTGATAAGTTTTCACCAATTTTAGCAATTTTTTCAGTTAGAACGTCCTTAACTGTTTTAGATGTATCTGATAATGCAAGTTGCCCTAATAATTCTTCAACATCTTTAGGATTGTTTATAACAATTTGTTTAGCAACATCTTCTGCAAATTCTCTAAATTCAGCATTTTGAGCAACGAAGTCTGTCTCAGCATTTACTTCAACAACTGCTCCTGTTTTTCCATCTTCAGAAATATATGCAGTAACAACACCTTCTGCAGCAATTCTATCAGCTTTTTTAGCCGCTTTTGTAATTCCTCTTTCACGTAATAATTCAATTGCCTTTTCCATATCTCCATCAGTTTCTGTTAAAACTTTTTTGCATTCCATCATTCCTGCGTCTGTCTTTTTTCTTAATTCCATTACTTGTGCTGCTGTAATAGCCACTTTAATCATCCTTTCTTTTATTTATTTTAATTATTTTCTAATTTAAGGGCACGGTGCACCGTGCCCCTACATTAATTATACCATATTTTGGTTAAATTATTCTTTCTCTGTATTCTCCTCTTCGCTATTCGCAACTACTTCTTCTATGCTTTCTTCTTTAACTGTCTCTTCTGCATTTTCAGCATTTTCCTCTTCATTTGCAAATATATTTTCTGTTCCTACAACTTCACCTTGTTTAGCCTCAATTACCGCATTAGCAATAACTGTTGCTATTAATTTAACTGAACGAATAGCGTCGTCATTTCCTGGTATTGGGTAATTAACATCTTCTGGTGAACAGTTTGTATCTACGATACCAACTACTGGTATATTTAATTTTTTAGCCTCTAATATAGCAGTTCTTTCTTTATTAGGATCTACTACAAAAAGTACACCTGGTAGCTCATTCATTTCTTTAATTCCACCAAGGTTCTTTTCCAGTTTTTCCATTTCTTTCTTTAAACCTATAACTTCTTTTTTAGGTAAAACTTCAAAAGTTCCATCCTCCTGCATTTTTTCTAAGTCTTTCAATCTTTGTACTCTTTTTTTGATTGTATCAAAGTTTGTAAGCATACCACCTAGCCACCTTTGATCAACATAGTACATGTTACACATTAATGCTGCTTCTTTCATGCATTCTTGTGCTTGTTTTTTAGTTCCTACAAATAGAACTGATTTTCCTTCTTCAACTTGCTCTTTGATGAATTCATAAGCTTCATCAATCTTTTTAGAAGTCTTTTGTAAATCGATAATATGGATACCATTTCTAGCTTGGTAAATATATTCAGCCATCTTAGGGTTCCATCTTCTTGTTTGATGTCCAAAATGAACACCTGCTTCAAGTAATTGTTTCATTGCAACTACTGCCATTTTTAATTCCTCCTTTTAGTTTTAGCTTCCATAAGACTTCAATCACTTGTACAAACTTATTTTTAAGCACCTATACAAACTAATCTTATGTGCATATTTTTTACCTTGCATATTATAACACAAAAAGTATTACCAATGCAATACTTTTACACAAAATTTTAGTAAATATAAATTGTAACATAAAATAAATTCTGCTTATTCATACATTTTGAATATATCTCCTGAAATATCAATTATTTCATTTATTGGTATTTTAGTATTATCAGCCAAATTAATATATTGATTATACATATCTATCTTTTTTATAATACCTCTAACTGTTACATATTCTCCTCCATCTTTTTTTGAATCTGGTACAAAATATGTAAATAATACTTCTGGTTTTGCTTTTACTTGTTCTATAAGAATTTGCAATTTACTATCTAATATAGATTTTAATTCATCGTCTATCTCTATTCGTTTATTCGTTTCTCTAGCTGTTTCCTTTACCACATCTTCATAACCTGTTAGTGCTGCAAAAGGTGCAAATTGAGCAGAACGAGCATATAAAGACATTTGAGGATGTTTTTTTGATACATGATGTGGTAAATTTATAATATCATCATATTGTCTATCATATTTCATTATTTGTGCTCTCCTTTCTAACTTTTATGACCTCCAATTTGTCCGTTTCTTTCAATAGTAGTACCACCTTCAACAAAATTCATTCCTTTAAGAATTGCATTTTTTCCATACCTTGACTTTATATTTAAAACTGCTTTTTGTAATTCTTTTTCCGATTGTTCTTTGTTCCTTTGTTTTTCTACTTCACCGTAATCTACAAAAAAATTCATCTGTTCATATGCTTTAACATTTTTATAATCTTTTTCATTTACAACATCCTCAGCTGTGAGATTTATTCTTCTAACTAATAAATCTTTATTAATTATTCTTTCATATAATTCCATTACTGCATTTGTTATAATTTTAGTAGAAGATGTTTTATGATCTATATTTATAGTTCCATGAGCATGTTTAGGAACTTTTCTCCCATAATGGTCTAATGTTATTTCTCCGAAATAACATTTGCTTATTTCTGGATTTTTTAGGTTATCAATATCATAACCTATAGTTAATACTAATTTACTCGTTATTAAGTCTTTTTTTACTAAATCTAAAGTTAATAATTCTGCCATTTCCTTTACTATTAATTTTGTATTTTCATAATTGTAAGGACAATGTAACACCTGTCCTGAACTTAAACTATTCATTACTGGTTTATAAGATTTTATACTCTCAATTGTACAAGGTTCATATCCCCACGCATGATCTATAAGTAATTCTGCATTTATACCAAACAATTTATATAATAACTCTTCATTTTTTTCTGATGTTCTTGCTACATCTCCCATAGTAAACATACCATTTATTTCAAGTTTCTTTGATATACCTTTTCCTACTTTCCAGAAATCTGTTATGGGTTTATAACTCCATAAATATTTTCTATATGACATTTCATCCAATCCTGCAATTCTTACTCCATTTTTATCTGGTGTTGTATGTTTGGCAACAATGTCCATTGCAACTTTACAAAGATATAAGTTTGTTCCTATTCCTGCTGTTGCTGTAATTCCTGTTTCATTATATACATTTTTGATAACTTTAGTAACTAATTCTCTTGGTGTCATATTGTAGGTCTGCAAATAATGTGTTATATCTATAAATACTTCATCAATAGAGTAAACACATATATCCTCTGAGGAAAACCATTTTAAATAAATATTATAAATTTTTGTACTATATTCCATATAGTAACTCATTCTTGGTTCTGCTATTATATAACTTAACTCTAAATCATTATTTCTCTTTAGAGCAATATCATCATAAGATGAACATGTAAATTTATGTCCAGGTGCTTTAATTTTTCTTTGTGTATTTATCTCATTTACCTTTTGCATTACTTCAAATAACCTTGCTCTTCCTGGTATTCCATAAGATTTTAGCGATGGACTTACAGCTAAGCAAATTGTTTTTTCCGTTCTACTATTATCGGCCACAACTAAATTAGTTGTCAGTGGATTCAATCCTCTTTCCTGGCACTCCACAGAGGCATAAAAGCTCTTTAAATCAATTGCAACATAAATTTTATCATATTTATTATTCACTTTTAGACCCCCTATTCGCAAAACATTTATTTGTATTATAGCATATTTCTTTTTATTTGTAAACAGTTGTTTGTTTCTATTTTTAAAAAAATATGAGTAAAATTAATTTTATCTTACTCATATATTGTAAATTAATTTCATAATAATTCCTCGTTGCATGACATTATCTGTCTAAAAATGCTGTGAATCGAAATTTACCTAAACTAAACTAGCTAATTTAAACCTAAAAATCCATGCAACAATATTACTTGGAAACAATAAGACTCTATTGTTATATAAATTTGCCTCCATGTTGTATTTTTTTGCTGCTACTTGTAGCTCCTTCTCCGTCGCAATAGAACTTTGTTTTAATTTCAAAAACTCTTTTTTCATTTTTTTTACAATTTTTCTTCTTCTAACAAGTTCTTTGTATGTGCTTAACAAATATACAAAAATTATAACAGCTATTAATATAAAATACATCATATCTAATCTTCAACCTCTATCTATCAAATATGCTTTTTTTCTTTACAGGTGGCTGCTCATTCATAGTCTTTGCCAATTGTTCCATAAGTTCTCTTTGCTCTTTAGTCAATCTCTTTGGTGTTTGAACTAAAACAGTAAATATTAAGTCTCCATAGTATCCGCGATTTATGCTCTTAAAGCCTTTTCCTCTTATTGTAAACTTAGTTCCAGTTTGTGTACCTTCAGGTATTCTAAATGTTTCTTTACTTCCATCTACCATAGGAATTTGTAAATCAGCACCCAATGTCGCTTGAGTAATAGTTATTGGTATTTCGCAAAATACATTTTCTTCTTGTCTTGTAAATATATTATTACGCTTTAAAGATATAACTATGTATAAATCTCCTTTAGGTCCACCTTTAGTACCTGTTGCTCCTTCTCCTTTTAATACAACTGTCTGACCATTATCTATGCCTGCAGGTATATTTACTGTTATTTTAGTTGGTTTTTTTACTCTACCCTTACCACGACATTCTGTGCATTGCTCTCTAATTATTTTTCCAGTTCCCCCACAGACATCACATGTTCTTGTTGTTTGAGTTTGACCAAATATTGTATTTTTTATAGTCCTTATTGTTCCTGTACCTTTACAAATTTGACAAGTGTCAATCTTAGTTCCAGGTTTTGCACCAGTTCCATTACATGTAGAACAAAAATCTTCTCTATTTATTGTTATTTGTTTCTTTACACCTTTAAGAGCCTCTTCATATGTAATTTCTAGGTTGTATCTTAAATCTGCCCCTTTAGTAGGTCCTGTTCTTCTTGCTGAGGTTCTACCTCCACTAAATCCACCTCCAAAGATTGAAGAAACTATATCATCTAAATCAATATCAAAGCCATCAAATCCACTAGAATATGAATAATAACCATTTTCTCCTCCGAAGCCACTTTGTGGTCCATTAAATCCAAATTGGTCATACATTTGTCTTTTCTGTGGATCTGATAAAGTTTCATACGCTTCATTTACTTCTTTAAATTTTGCTTCAGCTTCTGCTTTATTATTTGGATTAGCATCTGGGTGGTATTTTTTTGCTAACTTACGATATGCTTTTTTCAATTCATCAGCAGTAGCTGTTTTAGATACACCTAAAACTTCATAATAATCTCTTTTTTGTTCAGCCATTTTATTCTCCTTCTCCATTTTTGTTTATCAATTACAAGGGCGGACGCAAGGCCCGCCCCTACAGAATTATTTGTTATCTTCATTATTGTCGTCTTCTACTTTGTAATCTGCATCATAAACATTTCCATTTTCATCTTGTGTTGGTCCACCTGCTGTTTCTGCATTTGCACCAGCATTTGGATTTGCTTGTGAATATAATTTTTCAGATAATTTATAGAAAACTTGTGTTAAGCTGTCAGTAGCTTGTTTAATTTTTTCAGTGTCATTTCCTTCTAGCTCTTTCTTTAAATTATCTATTTCTGTTTGTACCTTTGCTTTTTC
>CAZWIF010000006.1:0-433 GCA_964634355.1 uncultured Clostridium sp. | reverse complement strand
CTTATCTTATCTCCAAGTTCATTCATAGTTTTTTCACTATTATATATTAAGCTTTCCGCATTGTTTTTAACTTCAATTTCTTCTTTCTTTTTCTTGTCTTCACTGGCATGAGCTTCAGCGTCTTTTACAGCTTTTTCAATATCTTCATCAGAAAGGTTTGTACTTGCTGTAATTGATACATTTTGTTCATTTCCAGTAGCCATATCTTTTGCAGAAACATGAACGATACCATTAGCATCAATATCAAATGTTACCTCAATCTGTGGAACTCCACGTGGTGCTGCTGGGATTCCTGTTAGTTGAAATCTTCCTAATGTCTTGTTATATGCAGCCATCTCTCTTTCTCCCTGTAAGACATGAACTTCAACACTCGTTTGACCATCTGCTGCTGTTGAGAATATTTGTGATTTCTTTGTAGGTATTGTAGTATTTC
>CAZWIF010000005.1:0-35587 GCA_964634355.1 uncultured Clostridium sp. | reverse complement strand
AATTAGAAAATGAAATATTAGACTGTAAAAGTGCTAATTTAGATGGTATGCCAAAGAAACCGAAAGGCTTTGTAACTTCAAATATTGAAAATTTTATTGCAGAAAAAGAAAAGAAAATAAATGATTAAAAATAAATTCAGGAGGGGCTTATGACATGAGAATACCGCGTGTAATTAGTAAAAATAATCATGAATACATATTCGAAAAGCAAGTAAATAAAAAAATTTTTTATATAAAGATATGTTGTACGGTTATAAAGAATGTTTTAGTAAACACGACTTAGGATTAGTAAAAGAAACGGAGAGGTACAAATGTTAATAAGTACAAATGTAAGAGATAAAACAAAAAGCATATATATGTGTGACAGATGTAAAAGAGAAATTACGTTAAAAGAAAAAGTAGCAATATATACATCAATAAATAATCAAAACATAAAAAAGAGATATGATTTATGCAACAAGTGCTATAAAGCATTAAAAAGAGGAATTTCGAAGCGGAAAGCAAAAATAATAAATTATTTTATAAGGAGGTACTTATGACAAAAGAATTCCTGAATAGCATAGAAAATACAAGTAAAGAACTAGAAAGATTAAAAGAAAGATTAGAAAAAATAGAAAGAAAAGAAAATACAGTAGTAACAGACAGTGTACAGGGAAGTAGCACAAGTTATCCATACATAAAACACAATTTTACCATACAAGGGATAGGAATGCCAAGGAATAGACATTTAAAAAATAAATATAGAAAGTTAATTAAAAATAAAATTCATAAGCTAGAAAAATTAAAAGTGCAACTAGAATATGAATTAAATTATGTTGAAGAAGCAGATATAAGAGAAATAATAAGATATAGATATAATGACAATAAAACCTGGATTCAGATAATGTTTTTAATGGGATATAGTTCGGAAGAAAAAGCAAGAATAAAATTAAAAAGATTTTTAGAAAAAAATTAAATTTGTACGTTTTGTACGGTTTTAATATGATAAAATGTTAGTAAGTAAGAAAGTAGTTGTTCGGAAGCGGACAAGCCCAAAACTACAGCAAGTATTTGCTAATAAGAGTATATCAAGAAAGCAGACGTTATTTTAATGTTTGCTTTTTTATTATACAAAAGAGGTGTATGCATATGAGAAGAAGTTATATAGCAGACAGTATAATACAAGACTATAAAAAAGAACAAATATACAAGAAGAGAAAGCGACAGAAATGTAAAGAGCAGAAATGTATAGAACGTAAGGTGAAACAAAACACTAAAAAATAGGGGAGGAAAAGGATATGGAACAAGAGAAGCATGCAGGTGGAAGACCACAAAAATACAAAACAGCAGAAGAAATGCAGGAAAAGATAGATGAATATTTTGAAAGTTGCTATAGACCAATAACAAAAATAGTAAACGGAAAATGTAAAACAGTAAAAAATTATAAAGGAGAAATACTAAAAGAGCAATATCGCCCGTTTACAGTAACAGGATTAGCAGATGCATTAGATATGAGTAGACAAAGTTTATTAAACTATAGTAAAGAAGAGGAGTTTTTTGACACGATAACGCGCGCGAAAAGAAAGTGCGAAATATATGCAGAAGAGAGACTTTTTGATAAAAATGGAAGTAAAGGAGCAATATTCAGCTTGTCAAATAACTTTGAAAACTGGAAAGAAAAACAAGATGTAAATGCAAATGTAAATACAGAGATAAAGGTAACATTAGATGATTAATGTTAAAATAAGCAAAAAAGTATTCAATAACAAGTACATACCTTATTTAGACAATAAGGATAGGTACTTGTTATTTTATGGAGGAGGTTCAAGTGGAAAATCTTACTATGTAGTTCAAAGGTATGTTTACAAATTATTAAAACAAAAAATGAACTTATTAGTAGTAAGACAGACAGGAAATACAAATAGAGATAGTACATTTGCATTGTTCAAGCAAGTAATTAGAGAATGGAAAGTAGGAGGATTATTTGATGTAACAGATTTAAGAATAAAATGTCATAATAGAAATGAAGTAATTTTTAGAGGGTTAGATGATGTTGAGAAGATAAAATCGACGACATTTGAAAATGGAGAGCTTACAGATATATGGGTAGAAGAAGCGACAGAAACACAAGAAGCAGATATAAACCAATTAAAAGTGCGTTTAAGAGGAGGAACATCTAAAAAACAAATGGTGTTAAGCTTCAATCCAATCAATGTTAATCATTGGATAAAAAGACATTTTATAGATAGTGGACTAGCTACAGTATGCCATAGCACATACAAAGACAATAAGTTCCTAACGGAAGATGATAAACAGAACCTGGAGGCATTTAAAGATATAGATGAATATTACTATAACGTATATTGTTTAGGTCAGTGGGGAGTACTTGGAAAGACAGTATTTGACGCAAGAGCAATAAATGCAAGGTTACAAGTAATACCTAGGCCATTAAAAACAGGATATTTTACATACAAATATGATGGACTAAAAATAACAAATATTCAATGGGTAAATGATATAAATGGATATATAAAAATATACAAAGTACCAAATGTACCAAAACAAACGAAGTATTGCATAGGTGGAGATACAGCTGGAGAAGGAAGCGATTATTTTACAGGACACGTACTAGACGCTAAAACAGGCGAACAAGTAGCAGTAATGAAAAATCAATTCGATGCAGATTTGTATGCAAAACAAATGTATTGTTTAGGCTGGTATTATGGAAGTACAGATATAGATGGGAAAAAAGAGCCAGCATTAATAGCAATAGAAGCGAACTTTGATAGTTACCCTATAATGGAATTACAAAGGTTAGGCTATACAAATCAGTATATAAGGGAAAAGCAGGACACATATACAGGGGCAACAGAGAAACGTTTCGGATTTAAGACAACAATGTTAACAAGACCAACAGTAATATCTAACTTAATACAAATTGTGAGAGACTATGTATATTTGTTAAATGATGAAGATACACTGGAGGAATTGCTAACAATAGTAAGAAATGAAAAGGGAAGAATAGAAGCTCCAGAACGGACGGGCATGATGACCAAATGATGGGATTGGCTATAGCATATGCAGCAAAGTCACAAGTAACATTTACAATAGAGCCAATTGTAAGCGAGAAGAAGTTTAGCTTCAATGTAGAAAAGCCAGTAAAGAATGATTATGGAGAGGAAATAACAGTAATATAAAGGAGGTGTAATAAATGTTAGGGGTAACAGAAATATTATTAGTATTGTCGACAGGTATTATAAGTTTGTTATCTTTTTATATGGGGGCAATTTTAGGAAGAGGGGGACAAATAGCAGACAAAGAAATAAAATTGCCCAACCCAATGAAAGCATATAAAGAACACAAAGAAAAACTAGAAGTAAAAAAAGAGCAAGAAAGATTGGATATTGTTATGCAAAATATAGACAACTATGATGGGACATCAAACAATCAAAAAGACATACCACAATAGGAGGTGTAAGAGTTGGATTTAAAGGAATTAAAACAAACAGATATATGGCAATTGTACGAACGTGGTAGAAACTATATGCGTATGATGAACATATTTACTGATACAGATAGAAATTATAGGTTTTATAGTGGAAATCAGTGGGAGGGTGCAAAAATAGATGGAATAGAACAGGCACAATTCAACTTTATTGAAACAATAGTAAATTATAAGACAAGTACGATAAATAATAACCTATGGGGAATAAACTATTCTAGTGAGAATTTTGAGAATAGAGAATTCAGAAAGACAGCGGAAAAGACATGCGAACTATTAAATAAAAAAGCTGCGAAAGTATGGGAAAAAGACAGCTTAGATTTAAAAATAAGAGAGGCTTCAGACGATGCAGCCATAAATGATGAAGCTATAATCTACGTAAATTATAACGAAAAGCAGCAAATGCCAGAAAATGAAGTCTTAAATAAAAATGATGTTCAGTATGGAAATGAAAATAGTCCAGAAATACAAAGCCAGCCATATATAATAATCAAACAAAGAATACCACTAATAAATGTTGAACAAATGGCAAAAGAGGAAAAAATAAGTGAAGAAAAAATAAAACTTATTGGAGTAGATAATGATAATTTTGAACAAGCAGGAGAAGCAGCAAAATATGAAAAAGAAAATATGTGTACAGTAATAACAAAGATGTGGAAAGAAAAAGGCACGGTACATTTTGCAAAATCGGTAAAATATGTAGAAATAAAAGAAGACACAGATACAGGATTAACACTGTATCCAATAGCACATTTTAACTGGAAGCAAAAAAAAGGTAGTAGTAGAGGCGAGGGAGAAGTAAGATATTTAATACCTAATCAAATAGAGCTAAATAAAACATTAGCACGTATGTTATTGTCAGTAAAACAAAGTTCATACCCTCAAAAAGTAGTAAATATGGATAAAATACAGAATCCAAGTGCAGTAAATCAGATAGGTGGAATAATAAAGACTAAAAATGGGACAACAGTAGAGGATGTAAGTAAAATCTTTGGAAATATACAACCTGCACAAATGAGTGGAGATGTCCAAACGTTAATAACAAATCTAATAACGATAACAAGAGAATTAAAGAATGCATCAGATATAGCTACGGGTAACATAGATCCAGAAAAAGCATCAGGAAAAGCTATTTTAGCGGTACAACAAGCTTCACAGCAACCATTAGTCAAACAATTAAGTGGATTAAAGACATTTATAGAGGATTTAGCAAGAATATGGATAGACATGTGGATAGTATATACACCCAAAGGAATGACATTAGAAGAGGTAGTTACAGATCCACAAAGTAATAAAGAATATACGCAATTAGTAACAATACCACCTACAGTAATGGAAAAACTACAAGCAGATGTAAAAATAGATATTACGCCAAAGTCAGCATTTGATAAATATGCACAGGAGTTATCATTAGAAAACTTATTAAAAGCAGGTTATTTTAATGCTGAGATGTTGCCACAATTAAAGGCATATGTAAATGCACTGTCAGATGATAGTGTAATGCCGAAACAGAAATTATTAGATATTATAGAACAAGAAGAAGAGGAGCAACAAAAAATAGCTCAAATAAACGCACAAGCACAAATACTAAAACAAAGAGCAAGTCAATTTATTAATAGTGACGCAAATGGACAAGCAAGTCAAATAGCAATGGCACAACAACAAATTGCACAGAACGCTCAAAATGAGGAGGTGGCAGTATAATGGAAAAGCAAAAATGGATTAATAAACACGCAATAGAAGACTGGGAACTTGAAAACACGCAAAGAGCAAATAACATAATTGAAGAACATTGGGATAAACAAGACAAAGAATGGCAGAAAATATGTGCCAAAGAAATTTTAAACAGTAAATAACACTTGCAAGTTAGATGATTATATATCTAAAACTGCAAGTGTTATTATTATGCTCCAAACATTGATGAGGATAAAAGCTATTGGAATATAGAGCCGACAGGCTATAAATGGAGGAATTAAAAATGGAAAATGAAGAAATTGTAGAACAAACTACAGATACTGAAAATGTAGATACTCTAGCTACAGAAGAATTAGAGGGGAAGGCAGAAACAACCGAAGCCACAGAAACTACTGAGGAAGAAACCAAAGTAGAAGAAGAAAAAGATGTTAAAACATTTACCCAAGAGGAAGTGGACGAAATTGTCAAAAGAAGACTAGCAAGAAATGAAAGCAAAATTCGTAGTGAATATGAAGATAAGTACTCAAGGGTAGAAACAGTCTTAAATGCTGGACTAGGAACAGACAACATAGACGAAGCAACAAATAAGCTAACAGAATTTTACAAGTCAAGAGGTATTAATATACCTGAGACCAAACTAACTGCTAGACAAGAGCAGATATTAGCAGAAGCAGAAGCTAACGACATCATAGACGGTGGATATGAAGAACTAGTAAAAGAAGTAGACAGACTAGCCAACAAGGGAGCAGATAACTTAACTTCTAAAGAAAAGCTAATATTTACCAAGCTCGCTGCAGAAAGGACAACACAAGAAGCTGTAAGAGAGCTCGCAAAAATAGGAGTAGGACAAGAAATATTGGATGATAAAGAATTTCAAGAGTTTTCTAATAAATTAAATCCCAAACTATCAGTCAAAGAAAAGTACGAAATGTACGAAAAAATAAAACCAAAAAAGAAAATAGAAACAATAGGAAGTATGAAAAACACACCATCAGACAAGGACAACGGTGTAAAAGACTTTTACACTAGAGACGAAGCATTAAAATTCACAAGAGAAGACTTCGACAAAAATCCAAAGCTGATGGAAGTTGTAGAGAAGTCAATGGCTAAGTGGAAATAATCCACTATCTGCTAACAAGCTAATGGCTATTTATTTCCTTGTTTCTTAAAAGAAAGGAAGTAGAAAGTATGGCAGTAACAAATTTTATCCAAACAATATGGAGTAAGAAAATCCAAGATGACTTGGAATTAAAATGTAAATTAGTAGACAATTGTCTTCGTGATTACGAAGGTGATTGCAAATACGCACAATCAGTAAAAATTCTAGGAGTAGGAGAACCAACAATAGGTGCTTATGATAGCTCTGTTGACATAGACATAGAAGAAATGAGCGACAAAGGTCAAATTTTAACAATAGACCAAGCAAATTACTTTGCTTTCTATGTTGACGACATAAATCAAGCACAATCTGTACCTGGATTAAAAGAGAAATATCAAGAAAAAGCTGTTCACGGCTTAGCTGTAAAAAGAGACAGTTATGTAGCTTCTTTAATTGCAACAGGAACTAATGTAACAGAAGTAGCAACACTATCACAAGAAGCTATCAAAGAAGGTGTTGACTTAGCATTAGTAGCATTAAGAGAAAGAAACTTTGATGAGGAAGGTGTACTTGAAATAACACCAAGAGTATACAATTACTTCAAAAACGAGTTAATTACTCTATCTACTGACAACCCAGAATACATCAAAAAAGGACGTGTCGGAATGTATGATGATCTATCAGTTATTATGTCTAACAATATGTACAATGATGGAACAAATGTATATTGTGACATAAGAGGAAAGAAGGCAATCGTATTCGCAGGACAAATAAATGAAGTTGAAGCTCTAAGAGCTGAGAAAAGATTTAAAGACATTGTTAGAGGGCTTGACACATTCGGTGCTAAAGTGATTGACAATGACAGAATACAAGTAATCAAAGTTCCAGCTGCATAATCGAGGGGCATATAGCCCCTTTATATCGTGGTAAGAGATAAAGTAGGTGCAACTCCTACAACCGCGTAAGGAGGAATAAGCAATGAGGAATTTTATAAAATGTCCAGATGTAACAATTTATAAAGGAGTTAATGTAACAAAAGATACTGAACTAACTTTTGAAAGAGAAGACGGAAAACTAAAACAAGAACTTAAAAACTTGGAGTTTAGACAATACGAAAAAAGGGAAGCAGAAAATTTTGAAAGCGAAACTAATTCAACAATTCATTTAAAGGAAGGAATGACAGTACTATACGAAGATGAAAACAGAGGATATGTAGTTCCAGTTGAGCGTTATGTAACAGTAGGAGAGGCAGTCGAAGATATGAACTGCATAAAAGATTTAGACAAGGAGGTATAATATGACCTTAGAAGATTTTAAATTAAAAGTATATTCGCTAATAGAAGAATACAACGAAGATGCAGACGATTTAACAGATGACCAAGACTTAGCAGCTAAATTTAATAGTGTAACTAATCAAGTAATGAACGAGATAAGCCGTTTTAAGAAAATACCAGCATACACAACATTAGACATAGTTTTTGAAGATGGACAAGATGAATACCAAATAGCAATGAATGATATAGACAGTAACATTTATCAAATTGATGTTATTAAAAACGTAGAAAGCATTGTAATAGGCAAACAAGTAATATTTAATGAAGAGGGGACAGCCAAGATATATTACTTTAAATATCCAGAACAAATAGATGCAGATACGGAAGACGACCACGAATTTGAACTAGATACAGATGCACTGGAATGTATGGCATATGGTGTAGCATCAGACCTTTTGAAAGCTGATGTGTCTACAAATTATGGTAAATTATATGCAGAAAGATACGAGCAATTATTACAAAGATTAGATAGTAGAAATGCAATGGGTGGCATATATATAGATGGAGGAGTTGAGGTTTAATGTCTAATTCAACATTAAGCAGTGCAGCAAGTGGAAGTTTAATTTATAGAAATTATAATAACTTTAGAGGAGTAGACTTTAGTAACAGAAAAGATGAAGTATCAATATATCGTTCACCAGATGCATTAAATGTCTGGAAAAATTATAAGAGTAGTAATGGTAATTGCATAGAAACAAGACCAGATGTAGAAGAATTAAAAGAATATGAGGATAGTATATATGGAGTTTACTTTTTTAATAGTAAAAAAATAGTTCATAGTGGTACAAAATTATACAATGAGGATGAAGTTATATATGATAAAATGTCAGAACATGAAAGTAATTTTTTTATTTATGAAAGAACATTATATATTAAAGACGGAACGCAATATTTAATGTATGACGGTGAAATAGTGGAAGAAGTAGCAGGATATGTACCAACAACAACAATAAGCAAAGCACCAAGTGGAGAGGGAAATACATATGAAGATGTAAACCTACTTACAGGGATGAGAAAAAATCAATTTTGTAGTGACGGAGAAAGTACAGAATATTTTTTAGATGTAGAAGAGTTTGACGATGATTACATTCCGATTGTTTCTATAGATGGGAGAATAATAGAAAGTAGTGAATATACATATGTACCTGACAAAGGGAAAATATTATTTAATAACCCCCCAGAAAAGCCATTAACAGACGGTCAAGATAATGTTGTTGTTCAGTTTAAGAAGACTATAGCAGGAAATAGGGATAAAATAGATAAATGTACATTAATAGAGGTATTTGATAATAGAGTATTTTTCGCAGGGAACCCAGATTATCCTAATATGTTATGGCATTGTAGTTTAAATGACCCAACATATTGCAGTGACACAGATTATTATACAGAGGGAGTAGATGACGCAAATATTAAAGCTCTAGTAGCGGGAAACAATGCATTGTGGGTAATGAAAGAACCTGGTCAAACAAATACAACAATATTTTATCATAATCCCACGATAGATGATGAAAGTGGTAAGTTATATCCAAGTATTCATTCAAGTATAGGAATAGGCTGTGTATCTACAGGAATAAACTTTAATGACGATATATGTTTTTTCAGTGAAAGAGGTATGGAAAGTATTTCAGGAGATGTTACAACAGAACAGGCTATTGCACATAGAAGTACATTAGTAGATAATAAGTTGTTAAATGAAGAAAACTATGCAAATATGAAGCTAGCAGAATGGGAAGGATATTTATTAATAATAATTGACAATAAAATATATTTAGCTAATTCAAGAGATGTATGGACAAATAATGACCATATAGAGTATGAATGGTTTTATTGGGAATTAGAAAATATTATAACGTGTACACTTGTTAGAAATGGTGTACTTTATTTATGTGTAGATAAAAAGATATATACATTAACAGACACGAGCGAAACAAGAAAAGTAGAAGCATATTTTACAACATTAGCAGATGAAATAAATTATCCTCAAATGTGGAAGACAACAAACAAGAAAGCTACAGTAATAGATGTAGAGTGCACAAAAATGAAATTAGAGGTAAGAACAGATAATAATAAATTTACAACAATAGGAACATTTAACAGCAGTAGTAAAGGATATATAAAACCTAGAATAAAAGCAAAGAAGTTTAAAGAGGTACAGTTAAAGTTTTCTTCAACTGTACCTTTTTCTTTGTATTCATGTACATTAGAAGCATACTTAGGAAATGTAGTTAAAAGGTAAAGGAGGTAAACATGGCAACAATAGACCCAAATAATATGGCACTTAAAGGATTGGAAAGTACAAAAAATGAGTTAATAGAAGAAGCCCAAAATAATTATAATATCGCTTCTAAAGGAGCTTCAGAAAAGTACAACGAGCTAATCCAAGCATCAAAGGATTATGGTGAGGAACAAGCTAAAATACAACAAGGGCAAACAGACCAAACTATAGCAGAAATAAATCAACAAAAAAATAAAACAGAAAGAGACTACCTGAAAGAACAAAAGGGAGCATATGCGGATTATGCTAAACAAACTAATGCATATGGAGTCAACGCAGAACAAATGGCAGCACAAGGATTAGTAGGAAGTGGTTATCAAGAAAGTTCAAAAGTATCAATGTATAACACTTATCAAAATAGAGTGGCAACAGCTAGAGAGAGTTTTAATGATGCTATTTTAAATTATGATAATCAAATTACACAAGCAAGACTGGCAAATTCCGCGTCTCTTGCTGAAATAGCTTATAACTCATTGCAAACTCAACTACAATTGTCCCTTGAGGGATTACAATACGAAAATGAATTACTTCAACAATTGACTAACACAAAGTTAAGTGTAAATACATCATACGATAATTTATGGCAATCAATGTACAATACATTGCTAGATGAAGCACAATTTAATGAACAAATGGCTTATCAAAAGGAACGTGACGCTGTAGCAGATGCGCAATGGCAAAAAGAGTACGCATTGTCTGTAGCTAATTCAAACAAGAGTTCTTCTAGTTCTTCAAGTGGTTCGGGTAGTGTATCAAGCAGTAGCAATGGAAATACAACGGCTTATACAGATGCTTCTACATCGTACACACCCGAGCAATTAATATCATCAATAAAAACAGTGCAAGGACCAAATGTAAGTAAGAATATATATTCAAGTCTAAGTAAAAAATATTATTCTAGTGTAGATGAATTATTAGCAGAATATGGCTATGCAGCAGAATAGGAGGAAACTATGAAGATAGTAAGAATATCAGACCTATCAGAAGAGAAAAAAAAGAAAGTTAATCAAAGAATACAAGAACAAGTACAAACAAGAGCAAGTATAGGTAATAGTGATATAGATTTAATTGACGAATTTTTAACAACACAAGCAGAAAAAAAAAGACAAGAAACATTAGTAGAGACAGCACCAACTCAAACACAAAATAAGCGACAACAAATTGCAAGTTCTATATTAACTAATAATTCTAATACAAATAGTTTTGATCTGTTTAGTAAACTTATCAATGATAAGACAACAGCAGGTCAAGCAAAAGCTAAAGAACAAGAAGTAGAAAGAGATGAATTGAATAATTTATTTGCACCTGTAGAAACAGATAGTAGCGATATATTAATGGATAAGGCATTAAGGCAAAAGGCAGAAATAGAAGCTAAACAAGAAAGTGAAGAATACAGTAAAGCATTATTAAATCGTGATGAAAGCATATTGAGAAAAGTTGAAGAAACAGGAGAAATAGAAGAGACAGAAAAGAATACTAATATATTACAAGATATTAGTGGGCTAGGTAAGATTGGTGCATATTCTGCAAAAGCCAGTACAGAAGAAATAGCAAATTATATGTTGGCTCCAACATATGCCAATACAACTATACGTCAAAAATATGAAACATTTGATAAAACTAATCTAAATAAAACAAATGAGATTAATGATATAGAAAAAGCAGCAGGATATACACTAGGAACAAAGAGATTAACAGGAAGCAAAGCACTTCAGAACTTAATCCAAAGAGATAATGGAGTAACACAAGAGGAACAATCGAAATTAAGTAATCCAGTAACAGAACAATTAGGATATGTTGCACAAGGATTAGGGCAAATGACACCAGGAGCAATAGCAAGTATAATAAATCCTTATTTAGGAACGATAGCATTCACAACAAGTGCAGGAGGAAGTTATTACGATGAGGCTATTAGTAGAGGAATGAACAATAAAAATGCCTTTAAATATGCAACTATAATGGGGAGTTTAGAGGGGATAACAGAACAGGTAATAACAGGAAGTGCATTAAGTACAGTAAAGAAAGGAATAACAGGAGCAGGATTAAGTAAAGAAGTACTAGAAAGTTTTGGAATGAATACACTTGAAGAATTTGGTCAAGAAGCTATAATGGAGCCAGCACAAGAGTTAACAGCACAAGTAACAGGAGGTAGCAAAAGTTCGGATTGGTCTGACATGGGAGAAAGAATGTTACAAGCAGGATTTACGGGTGCATTAATGGGGATAGTTGCAGGTGGAGCAGGTTCTGGATTAATAAAATCTGTTGAGGTATATAATAATATAAGAAATGGTAAAAGTGTGACAACAGAACAAATGAAAGGGGCTATACAGGAAAACATAAGAGAATTTGGAGAAAAAACTATAAAGCAGAGATTGCAAGAGGGAGCGAAAGAGACATATGGACAACTTCAAAGTATAGATTATACTTTAGACAATCAGGAAAATATGCAAGTGCAACAACTGCAAAGCGAAAAGATACAATTGAAAAATGAATTAGCGAATACGCCAGAATTGGCATTGCAAGCTACACTACAGCAACAGATAGAACAAATAGATAAGCAGATTAATGAACTAGCCCCAGTAGGACAAACTATAATTGAAAATAAGACGGTTTCACAGCAAGGACAAATTACACAGCAAGAAAACAAAACGGCTCAAAACAAAAATTCAAATCAAAAATATCAATATAAAGCAACAGACAATGAAAAAATAAATAATCTAAGACAAGACATGTCAAAATACTGGAACAATAGCGAAGAAGCAAAAACCCTAGGCAAAACAATAGAGAAAGTGATAACTGACAAAAATTATAATGTTAGATTAGATGATACAATAATAAATCCAAAAGGAAAATCTGTAGATGCTCAAATAACAACTCTTGATAATGGAGAAGTAGAAATAAGAATAAATCCTAACTCTAAAAGAGCTGGAGAATTTTTATTAACACATGAAATAACACACGCAATAGAAACACAAGAAATAAGAGAATTAATAATAGACCATGCTGGTAAAAACGAAGAATTTAACCAAGCATTAGAAGACTTAAAACAAACTTATGGAGTAGATGACGTAAGCGACGAAGTAGTAGCAGATATATCTGGACAATTACTAGGTAACCAAGAATTTATAAATAGTCTTTCAATGGAAAAGCCAAGCATATTTAAAAAGATTTACAATAAGATAATAGAATGGGCTAATAAGATAACAGGTAATTCAAATGAAGCACTATTTTTAAAAGATTTAAAGAATAAATGGGCAGAAGCTTACAGAACACAAGAAAACAATTTAAGTAAAAGTACACAATACAGTATTCAAACAGATAAAAATGGAAATAAATATGTAAAAGTTGACACAAGCCAAGATATTTTTGAAGGAAAAAGCAACAAAGAACAAGAAAGGATAGCCAAACAATACATATTGGATAATTTTAGAGAAAAGGGAATAAATTTTAATGAAGAAAATGCAAAAGTAACATCTAAAACAGCGAGTGAATACACTCATCCTAAGAATAAGTTGCCAGAAAGCACTAAAAGTTCTAAGATGAAAGCATCTACAGAATTAGACAATCTTTTGAAAGTATCTAAATATCAATATAGTTCAAAAGATGATGGAAGGCACAAGTTTGCACAAGACGGTTGGGATTATTATAAAACGAATTTTGAAGTAAATGGAATAATGTTTGAGGGAATGATAAATATTGCTAAAAGTGGATTTAAAAAGACATTGTATGATGTAACGAAAATAAAAAGAATTAGTCAAAATCGTAGTGCATCAGATAATTCTTTCTCTACATCGTTGACTAATTCTAATAATATTATACCATCTTCTAATAAAAATGTCAATACTACTAAATATTCTATGCAAAAAGTAGAAAATAATGCGATAAAAATTAATAAGGATAGTGTTGCAACATATACAGACATTGATGGGAAAGAAAAGAATATATTCTTTAGGTTTGACAATGAGAATACATTTAGAGGAAAAGAACATGAATCAGGAATCAGTATGTGGGAAGACAGAATAGATGACATGTTAAGTCCTAATTATGATATGTATGAAGACTTAGATGGTAATATAGACTTTGAAAGGGCGGAGTCAGAAGTAGATGACATTTTGGAGAAATATGACACTAATTATGAAGAATACGAGCAAATGAGCGATGGTAAGAAATTACAGATAAAGAGAAAAATAGCATTAGATGAGGGATATATAACTAAAGGAGCTTCTTGTTTTGAGTTAAGTGAAGAAAGTATGGATGAGGACACTAGGAATTATATAGACAATTATTTAGATGGTTATAAGAAAGTAAACTTTTTTACAGGTGAGAGGAATGGCTGGGGAGCAGATGGAGAGACTGTAGTGATTCCAGATAAATTATTAGTAACAATTGACAGTAATCAATTCAATGAGATATTATATGATGAGATATTAGAGGATTTAACAGACGAACAGAAATTAAGCAAAATAGTAGATATGTTGAACAAGCGAGTTAATAAAGATACATTATATAGTTCAGATGTAAGGTATTCACAAGAAGATACGAAATGGAAAGAGCACTTAGAAGAAAACTATAAATCAACAGGAACAAAAACAAACTTGGAAGATATAAGAATAACTAAAGCAGTAGAAGAGGCAATAGTACCATTGCAAGAAACGATAAAGGAATTGCGAGAACAAATAACACCAGTGCAAAAGGAAGTACCTATCGAAGAAATACCAAAGGACGATTTAGATGCATTAGTGAGCGATTTGAATACAATAGAAAAAAATGAGAATACAATTTACAAAGATACATCATATAAAGACAGTAATAGGCTTATGAACGATTTGGTGAGATTTACAAAACAAGAGGCAGGAAAAACAAGTAAATTAGCGGGAGATACAATAGCACCTGTAGTAGAAACAAAAACAGAGGACAACGCAAAAGGAAACCTAAAGGAAGCATGGCAAGTCTTGAGAAGACTGACTACAAATAGAAATGCTATAATTGATGATTTTTCAAAGCAAACAGGAAACAAAGACATCAAGTATATTGCGGACAGAGTAAATAATATAGTAAATGAAGTGAGTGGAGATATAAACACAGCACAAACGGACAATAATGGAAATCCAATAGGAAAATCATTGAAAGAGTTATTTGATTGGGCAAGAGAAAAGGATTTATATGATGATTTTAACAATTATTTAATACATAGAGCTAATACAGAAAGAGCAGCGGTCAACAAAGGGTTACTAGGCTATGATGCTCAACAATCGCAGGAAGTAGTAGAAGCGTATGAAAAAACTTATCCAGAGTTTGAAGAGCATGCCAAAGAAGTAAATCAATATGCTAAAAACTTATTACAAAATGCAGTAAATGGCGGACGTTATACACAAGGTTTTGCAGATTTATTAAGTAACGAACTGTATCAAAATTATGTGCCATTTTATGGCAATCAAGAAGCTAATCCATACAATGTAACTGTAGAAGATATAACCTCTAGAAATACAATAAAAAGAGCAAAAGGGGGAGCTAATATTGATACACTTAATGCTATTGAAAATGCATTAGAAAAACAGACATTTCAATATAAAAGTGCAATAGCTGAAAACAATTTATATAAAGAAATAGTAAATACAATAAAGAAACAAAAAGGAACGATAAAAGACACAGAGAATTTAAGATATATAAATGAAGATACAGAAAACTTTATGACAGATAAACAAGGAAATAAATATTTAACGGCTTTTGAAAATGGAGAACCTATTACAGTAAAAATAAGCGAAGAATTATTTAACAATTTAAATGACCAAGTTCAACAGCAATTAAAACAAATTGAAAGTAGTATAAATGTATTAGCAAAACCACTTCAAATAGCAAATACGATATATGGAAAAATGTTAACAACTTGGAGTTTGACATTTCCAATGGTAAATGCAATAAAAGATATTCAGGATGCTACACTTAATTCAAAGTATACAACTGATTTCTTGAATTATTATTTTACAGGAAAAACAATGAAAGATATAAAGAACAATTCTGCTGAATGGCAGCAATTTAAGACATTGTATGGAACAAATGCATCAGAAGCACAAGCAGGCATTAGTTATACTAAAATTAATATAGGAAACAGAAGCAAGTTTTTAAGGGTTGTTAGTACATTGAATGAACTCATAGAGTTAATACCAAGATACACAGAATATAAGGTTAGTCTAGATAATGGGGCATCTGTAAATGAAGCTTTGTATAATGCAAGAGAGGTAACAACAAATTTTGGAAGAGGTGGAATTGTAACAAAAGCACTAAATAGAAATGGAGCTACATTCTTAAACGCATCTGTACAAGGATTTAGTAAGTTTATTAGAAATTTTAGTGAAGCATATACAGAACAAGGTGCAACAGGTGTGGCAAAGATGTTTGCAAAAGCAACAATGTTAGGAATAGTTCCAGCAGTACTAAACCACATGTTATTCGGAAGTGGAGATGATGATGAAGAATATAACGCTATACCAGATTATATAAAAGATAATTATTATCTAATAAAATATAATGACAACTCTTTTATAAGAATACCTAAAGGAAGAATGCTAAGCATATTTGGAAGTGCAGCGAGAAGAACTTTGGAATACGCAGAAGGAGAGGAAGAAGCTTTTGAGGGTTGGCTAACAAATGCATGGTCACAATCTGGAGCTAATAATCCTTTAGAAGACAATTTATTTTCTGGACTAATACAGGCAGCGTCGGGGAAAACATGGTATGGAACTGATTTGATACCAACAAGATTAGAGGATGAGTTACCCCAAAATCAATACGATGAGAAAATAGATAAATTCAGCATATGGCTAGGGAAACAAGCAGGTATAAGTCCATATAAAATAAATTATATATTACAACAATACGGTGGCAGTATAGCAGATATAGTATTACCAATGATAACACCAGAAACGAAAACAGCTAATGATGATAACTTACTGGGGATATTGACATCATTATTTGAAGATAAATTTACAGCTAATAGTACATTTGATAATAAATATGCTAGTGAATTTTATGAATTAAAAGATAATTTAACTAAGATAGCAAATGATAGTAATGCAACTGATGAGGATAATCTAAAAAGTGAATTTATAAATGATATTAGTAGCGAATTAAGTGAACTATACAAGGAAAAACGAGAAGTACAAATAAATGAAACAATGTCAAATAGTGAAAAATACAATAAAGTTTCAACAATACAGCTTCAAATTAATCAAATAGCATATGATGCTTTAACTAATTATGAAAATGTGGATAAATATAGTAATTATGCAACAGTAGGGGGTAAAGAATATTATTTGAAAAATAAAGATAATGGTACTCAGGAATGGAGTAGTATTAGTGATGAGTTGTCAGAAAAAATAGATATTTTAGGATTAAATAATAAAGAAAAAAATGCATACTTGAGAACATATGCATCTTTAAGTAAGATAAAAAATAACGAAAATATAGATACAATTACTAAAAAAGAAGAAATAACTAATAAAATTATTAATACCGAATTAGATGACGATGCAAAAGAAAGTATTTATAAATCTTTTTATAATAATGATGAGAGTTATCAATATATAACAAATGCTAATATAAGTTTCGATGAATACGCTAATGCAGTTGTGAAAATTGCTAAAATAAAAAATGAATATGCCAATACTGATGATATGAATAGTAAAGAAAAGACCGCCATGCAAAGTGCACGAAAAGAAGCGGTACAACAATATATTCAAAGTTTACCTTTAGATGTAGGACAAAAATTAATATTAGAAAAAATAGTTGGAGGTTATAGTGTGAAAAATAGCCAAACATATTTACAACAATATATACAAAGCTTACCATTAACAAAAGAAGAAAAACAAGCATTAGATAAAAAAGTATTTAACTAATCTTGACAAATTCTAACATTATATATAATATTGTATACAAATGTTAGGGGGAAAAAATTATGGTATGCATTTGTATAACACTTATATTGCTCTGTATAGTTGTAATCTGCAAAGTTAATACAGATAAGCAATACAGATTATGGGAAGTAACAATATTATTATTTGGTATGCAGTTTTTTGTAGATATATCCTTTGTTGATGAATATGTACTAATATATTGTATTTTTTATAATTGGGTAGCGATAACTGCACTAGTTTCAGCAATAATGTGCTGGAGAAGAAGCAAAAAACGCAAGCAGGAAGAGACTGTGAAAGAAATGCAAAAGCAGATTGAAGAACTGAAACAGCAAGTAAAAAACACAGAAATAGATAAAAAAGAAAGTATTCAATAAAAATGTGAAATTGTAAAAAGAAAGTAGACACCTAAAAGAAAGTGTTTACTTTCATTTTTTATGGAGGAAATAATGAATTTATTAAAACAAGACAGAAATGGTGTAAGGACACCAACCGATATAGAAAGAAGATATAAATTAGGAGCGATAGGAACGACGGAAAATAGAGTAACAATGTTAGAAAGGAAATCAGTACTAGATACGGAATTGTCTAGTACATCTACTAATGCTGTTCAAAATAAAGTAATAACAGAAGAATTAAACACTAAAGTAAACAAAATAAATGGCAAACAATTATCAACAAACGATTTTACAGATGAAGATAAGGAGGCAATACACACACATGATAACAAAGAAATATTAGATTCTATTGAAAACATAGAAGTAATACATACGCATAGCAATAAAGAAATATTAGATAGTATAACAGAACAAGACATAGATACTTGGAATAATTCAGCTATAAATAATACGGAAACAATATTATATGAAGCAACAGCAGGAACAAAAGAAGACTTTACTTTAACAGAGGGGTCAGTAAATAACTTTAAAAAAATAAAAATCTATGGAGAAGATGATATTGGAATAAAGACAAGTGTAGAGGTAGAAAACAATAATGAAAACTTTAGAACCGTGCTTCAAACTAGTAGGTATCCAGCAGATGTAACTGGTACAATACAAAATAAAACAGCGGATATTAGTATTACGGGAACACAAGTTACATTTAACTCTAATGGATATTACAATATTGTAGGCAGCGGTAATTCTTATGTTTCAGGAGCTATAGGGAGTTCAGGGTATATAAAAATACTAAAGATAGTAGGTTATAATGATTAAAAGAGGAGGGAGTTCATGGTAGCAGTTAATCCAGAAGACCAGGAAACAATTTATATAACAAGGGGAGATAAAACGACTGGAGAAGTTAACAAGTTAGCATTTTATAGTAATATATACAATTATGTAACAAACGAAGTAGAAAAATATCAGTTTAAATTAACAGACAAAATAGCATTCGTTGTCTTTGAAAAGAAAGGTTACACTAAAAAAGAAATACTTAGAAAAGAATTTACATTAAAGGACATAGGTTATACAGAACCTACAACTACAGTAGAAATACCATTAACAGCGGAAGACACTAAACAGTTTCCTTTAAAAAATAAAGGAGTAACATATTGGTATGATATTGTGCTAAATGATGATATTACATTGTTGGGATATGATGATAATGGAGGAAAGAAAATAATAATATATCCAGAAGCAGGAGAAATAGGAGAATAAGGAGGAAAAATGAGTAATATAGAAATAAGAACATGTTTGGGATTTAAAGGAGAACGAGGATATTCAGCTTATGAAACGGCAGTACAAAATGGTTTTGTAGGAAACGAAAAAGACTGGCTTGCGACATTAGGAACAGCCAGTTATTATGACCAAAATGCAAACATTTATACAACTGTACAAACAAATGAAACACAAATACCATTGCCAGATAGTTATACAAGTAATTCATTTATCGATATATATGTAGATGGACTGAGATTAAACACACAAGAATATTCAATAGATATAAATAATAAAACCATTGAATTAGTTAATCCGATAGAAACAATAGGAACAAAGGTCGAAACAGTAATTATGACTATGGCAACAAATTCGTTACCAATTGTATCAGAAATAACAGAAAATTCTACCAATGAAACAGTACCAGGAAGTAAATGTATTTATGATATAAAAACTGATTTGGAAGAAGAACTTAGCAATACTAGAGTTCCTACAGGAGGAAATGCAGGACAAGTATTAGCTAAAAGAAGTAGTGATAACAACGATGTAGAATGGATAGATAGAATAAGTAACGATGATTTAAATGCAATGATAGCAGATTTAAAAGATAGAATTTATAACGTTGAATTAAGCATTTATAATGTAGAAGTACAAATACAAGAAGCTTGTAAAGGAACAATACTATATGATAATGCAACAGGAACAACAGAAAGAGTAGATTTAAGTGATGATTTATCTAATTATGATGAATTTGAAGTTGAATATTATTCTGGTAATACAATAAATGGAACTCATTTCTTTATGTCTTCTGGACGTTTAAGTACATCAAGAACTAGTATATATCTTAATGCTGTCGAAATGGCAAGTGAAATAATAGGACAAATATTGGTTGCAGGCATTTCAAATCATAATACATATTTGAATAAAAATCATGAGTTTTATGCAAATGTAGGTGCTAGTAATGCTGTTGGTAGACAATCACAAATATATATTACAAAGGTAAAAGCGTATAAGTATTAAGGGGTGAGAAAAATTATGGAAAATGTAACTTTTGAGTTTTATAAGGGAAGAACATACACACGAGACATTAAATTGGTAGGCTGGAGTAAAGAGATAGATAAAGTATATTTTACAGTAAAATCATCAGTAGAAGATAAGTTATTTATCATGCAAAAAACACTAGGAAAAGGCATTACATTAGTGGATAGAGGTACAGATGAAGATAAAAAAATATACAATATGTATAATATTTTAATTAATGCTACAGACACAGATAAATTGCAAATAAATAAGAAATATGTTTTTGATATATCAATCATATCAGATAATATTAAACAAACAATTGTAACGGGTTATTTAAAACTAAAAGGGACATCAACTGCAACGCATAATGAAAAGGAGGTATAAGTATATGGAAGATATAGAGGTAGAAGTAAAAGACTTAAACTATATTCCAGATTATATAAAATATGAAGAAAACAGACAAATTAATGAAATGCAAAGACAAACTAATGAATCAGAGCGTATATCAAATGAAACAGAGAGAGAAGGGCAAGAAGAGATAAGGCAAAGAAAAGAGCTTGAAAGGCAAGAAAATGAAGAATTTAGAAAAATTGCAGAAATTGAAAGAGCAGAGACTATAGAAAGCGAAGTAGAAAACTTAAAAGCAGTAGAAAAAGATATACAAGACAAATTAGACAGTGGATATTTTATTGGAGAACAAGGCATTCAAGGAATACAGGGTGTCAAAGGAGATACAGGGAATGGAATTGAAAATATAGAAAAAACATCTACTAATGGATTAATTGATACTTATACAATAACTTATACAAATAATTCAACAACTACATTTAATGTTACAAATGGAAAAGAATATGATGATACTGGTGTAATTCAAAATATAACGAATATACAAGAAGAACAAACAGAGCAGAACAATAAAATAGAAGAAAATACAACAAATATAGAAAATAACAGAGTAGAGATAACAGAACTACAAGAAGAAAATAATATGCTTAAAAGTCAATTCTCTACAGCAACAGCAGAGGGAGAAAGCATTATATTAAATGATAGTAGTGACTTAAAGTTTAAGCAGTTTAAAATAAGCGGGAATAGTAAGCAAGAGACGAGAAGCGGAAAGAATGTTTTTAATTGTAATGGTTCATATGCACATCATACAAGTTACAATAATACGATAGCAACTACAGAAACAGGTAAAATAATAACTTGCCATGCTGATTCAGAAGATTATACTTCAACAGGAAATCAATGGTATGGATATGCAGTTATGGACTTATCAAATTATGTTGGCTCAACAGTAAGAATGAAATGCGAATGTGAAAGTTCATCATCTCTTGCTGAAGTTGGATATTACATAGGACTTTGTGCGAGTGATGGAACTAACAGAAATGGCGGAAGTACAAAATTTACATCATCAAATAATGTTTGCTCTTTTGTTGTTCCAGAGCTGACAGAAGGGCAAGAATATTTAAGCGTATGGTTATTTAACAATAGAGGAGGTACTGTAAGTCAAGGCGATACTGCTGAATTTAAAAACATTATAATAACAATAGATAATGAAGATATGACATATGAAGCTTATGGAGCAATGCCTAGTGTAGATTTCCCTAGTGAAATAGAAACAGTAAAAGATGTAAATGAGACTATATGCAATAAAAATTTATTAGATATACACGCAGATACAATAAAGGGTCATTACTACGGTGATATGACAATTACAGATGATGAGATTTTTTTTA
Source organism: uncultured Clostridium sp. (assembly GCA_964634355.1). Taxonomy (GTDB): domain Bacteria; phylum Bacillota; class Clostridia; order TANB77; family CAG-508; genus CAKPSH01. Next base: position 13,379 of record CAZWIF010000005.1, on the reverse strand, counting down.
AATCAACAGAATTGCAATGGAATACTGTAAATAGAAGAGCGTGGGTAATTGAGTTACCTGACTTGACAAAAGATATTTACATTTCAACAGAAAGTATAATCCGTCCGTATTCAATGAATGCGGGGCTATGGTATATGTTTACAGACGAGCTTTTAACAGTACTACCAAATGACAATACAGATTTTACAAATATTTCAGTAAGTGCTAACGGAAAATCAGTAAAATTGACACCAAATGCGAAATATTTAGTTGTAATGTTGTCAGCTCAATATATAGAAAGTTCAAGTGCAACAGGACTTACAGAAGATAGAACTGTAACAATAAACAAACTAATGATTTCATATTCAGATAATACAGACTATGCAAGACACGAAAATCAAACATATACTATGCCGTGTCAACAAGAAATCCTTGAAGGAGACTACTTTGATTTAGAAACAGAAGAAGAAGTGCATATTTGGAAAAAGATAGAAAGTTACAACAATGAAGAAATAACAACAGAATATAAAAGTACAACCGGAGAATTGAGCGAAGGAGCTACAGTATATTACAAATTAGAACAAGAAGAACGACTTACACTTACAGAAGAACAAAAAGCAGTTGCAAAACAAATGAAAAAAGCACATACATATAAAAACGTAACACACATATACAGCACAGACGAAATAAGCACAAATGTGTCAGTAAAATATTATCAAGATAACGAGACTTTAACGAATAATAAAGTACAAGCATTACAAGAGCAGATTGACAATCTAACAGAAGCCGTTGTGGCGCTAGGAGGTGTAGAATAATGAATGAATTTTTACGAAGTTTTATCATGCAAGGTATAAGAGATATGATAGCAAAAGATGTAGCATTATATCAAACATATCAGTATGCTAGTGGCTGGTTTAACAAAAATGTATTAACGCAGGAGGATTTAGAAGAAATACAAGCATTATATGAAGCAAAAGAAACTGTAAAAGAAACTGAAATCATAGAAGATGTAGAAGTAGAAGAAGGAACGGAAGAAACAACAGAGGAGGAGATGTAATGAGTGAAGCAATAATAGTGACAATTATTAGCTCAGTAGTAGGTGGACTGTGTGTTGCTATACCGTCTGTCATTGCAACTATCACAAGCAATAAATCTAACAATAAATTGACAATATATAGAATAGAAAAACTAGAAGAAAAAGTAGACGTGCATAATCACGTTGTAGAAAGAGTTTATGAACTAGAAAAAAAAGACACTTTAAGAGAAGAAGAAATAAAAGTTGCAAATCACAGAATAGATGACTTAGAGAAAGGAGAAAAATAACAATGCAAGGTAAAAAATACAGTAAAATAGTAACAATAGTATGTATAATAGCAATGTGTTTTATACTGTTTCTAGTATATACTTTTAGTGATAATGAAGAACTAAAAGCAGAAATAACAAAACAAGTAACAAATACTATAACAGATGTAATTATAACAGAAGAAACACAAGAATTAGCAAATGATACGATAGAAGCTACAGAGAACAATGAAGATTTATCTACTACAGAAGTAATAGAAAGCACAGAAGCAGAAGAGGAAACTATAACAGACGAGGGAGCATTAGAGACTGATGCAGTAGTAGAGCAAGAAAATATAAGCTATGACGGAACAAACAGCGGAGACGGACAAACTCTTTTAGGTAGCTATCAAGGACTTACATACTACAGTCAAGCGGATAGCAGGTGGGCTAATGTAATGTATTCTAGCACTAATGATAGTTCGCAAACAATGAAGTCAAGTGCATGTGGTCCTACATCGGCAGCTATGGTAGTATCTAGCAGTAAAGGAACAATACTTCCGACGACAATGGCAAATTTAGCGGTTGACAATGGGTACAGAACTGCGTCAAGTGGTACAGCGTGGTCATACTTTCCGTTTGTAGCAGATTATTTCGGCTTTAATGAATACTATACAACTAGTAGTTTTGCAACAATGCAAAGCTATTTAACACAAAAAAATAGCGACGGTAGCAACAAGTATTATGTAATAGCAAGTTGCGGAAGTGGTCTATTCACAACTGGCGGACATTACATAGTATTAGTAGCTGATAACAGCGGAACAATAACAGTATACGACCCTTACGCGTACAGCGGGAAATTTAATACAGCTAGCAGAAAAGTAGCAAATGTAACTGTAAGCGGAAATTCTGTATTTGTAAGCGAAAACTCTTTTAAAACTTATGCGAATTATAAATATTTTTGGATATACAGCAACGACAACGGAAGCGGAAACACAGCAACTACAACTAGTACAACAAGTTATACAAGATATGTAGCAACACAAAGTGCTAATTTGAACGTTAGAAATGCACCGAACGGGAATGTAATAGGAAGCTTGATAAAAGGTACAGCGGTAACAGTATATGAAGTGGCGAACGGTTGGAGCAGAATAGGAACAAACAAGTGGGTAAGTACAAGTTATCTATCTGCAAGTCCTGTTTCGATAGCTACAAGTACATCTTATAGCACAAGCACAGGCACATTATACAGATTAAAAAGTGCAACAACACTTTACAGCAATAGCAACTTAACAGGAACAAAATATAATTATTTAGCACAAACACAAATAAAAGTAATAAGTCACGTAAGTTCAACTGTAGATTATGTGTACGTAGTAAAAACACGGAAGATACGCATATTGTAATGTAAGTGCTTATAGTTCAAATGCAAGTAAAACAATCACATCTGTAAAAAACACGGTCGGAACTTATAAAAGATTAGCAACTAAAACTACATTGTATAGCAAGTCAAACTTAAGCGGAACAAAATACACATACTTAGCATTGACACAAGTTAAAATAGTTAAGAATGTATCAAGTACAGTAGACTATGTATATGTAGTAAAAACGAGAAGATATGCTTATGTAAGTACAAGTGCATATAAATAATAAAAGAGCTAGATTAGTTTTATACTATTCTAGCTCAAGGATTAAGCATTTCAATTATATTTAAAGCAATATTATAATATCACAATCATGTTTGTTAGTCAATAATATTATATAAAATTTAAAACATGTATTGCTTTTTCAGAGTCTTTGTTGAGAACGTGAGAGTAAGTCTCAAGTGTTTCGGTACGACTAGAATGTCCGTAATCTCGTTTGAACTACAAGTATTGAACTTGCATTGTTTTTAAGTCTTGAAAGTAAATAAGAAGCATGTATGTGTCTTAAATCATGAAAAGTAATTTGTCTTAGATTTGATTTTTTCATAATTTTATGAAATATAACACTAACACTATTACTTCTAATTTTAAATAGTAAGTCATTATTGCTAAGATTTCTACAATAGAAAAATAGTATAATTGTTAGTTTTAAGTCAATATTAATCATTCTGTATTTATGATTTTTAGCAGATTGTACAATTATTTTTCTTTCTCTAAATAGAATGTCTCTTTTAGTCAATCTCATTATTTCAATTTTACGCATACCGCGTATGAACGGCAATTAGAACAATGTAATATATAACAGTTTTTTTATATAATTTTAATAAACTTTTTATGTATCTCTTTGAATAGTCAAGTGCTTTTATGTCTGCTCGCAACTTATGCTTAACTTTAACACCGCAGCATGGATTTTTAGATATATATTCATGTGACACAGCATAATTAAATATCGTTTTAAGCATTCTGTAATAACGATAAATTGTAGTATCTTTTAAGTTGTGTGATATTTTATTATTAATAAATCTTTGAATATCATTAACATTAAATTCATCTATATATTTATTTTCAAAGTACTTTTCAAAATCTCTTATATAATATTTTAAGCATTTAGAAGAATCTATAGAAATAGATAATAAATATTCGTCAAATAAATCATATAATCTAATTTGTTTCATCATTATTCACTTCTTTCGTTATTATCAATATTGAAACCGTCAACTACATTGTAGATCCATTTTTTATTTAAATTACTGTCTTCAAGCTTTTCTAAGTCTTTCAAGTCAATCTCTTGTAATCCTTGCACAGCTACTAATAAGTCATTATTTAATAGAATTTCTATTTGTTCTTTTGTATAAAAATTATTATATTCGAAATAACCTTTAGCCCATTTTTTTTTAATATGAAGTAACATTGAGAGATTTCCTTTGCATGAATAAGCTTCTGTTTTATATAATGTTACATTTTCTGCGTATTTTTCAACTGTACAATTAAAATCATGCCACACTTCAAATTTTTCTTTAAATTTTTCAAAGTCTCTAATTATTCCAACAAATTCACACTTCTTAGTTATGCTATTAGTTATTTTTACAATAGTTCCCTTAAAAATTTTTGCTTCTTTTATTTTTTTCATAATAAAAACCACCTTTCAATTTTTTACTTGAAAGATGTTTATATTTATGATATACTTTCATCATACATCTTTCAAGATGTTGCACTTGTATAATTGTGAAACCGCTAATTTAGAGCAATTATGCAAGTGTTCTTTTTAATTTTTTTTAATTTTTTCATCAATAAACTGTTTAAGTATTTCTTGAGTTTGTTTATTTTCTTTTTTTAAGAATTGTTGCCATTTTTCGTATTCTTCATTTGTAACTGAACAAAATATTCTTTTTGTTTTTTTTCTATGTTTTTCTGCCATTTTTGATCTCCTCTCTTGATTTTTTAAATACTATATACTATAATATTTATATATAAGAGAGAGAAGAACTCTCTCAAGTTTACAAGTCTTGTAAGATTAATTTAATCTGTTCTCGATTATGTTGTTGTCTTACTTTAGCTTGTTTTTGTGCTTGTCTATGTGTCAGATAGATAAGCACTTTTTTTATTAAATTCATAAATATCACTTCCTTTCTTTTGAACTAAATATATTATAGCATAGTGTGTCCACACTGTCAATACTTTTTTCAAAAAAATAAAAAAATTTTTAAATCTCTCAAAACCGCATAAAATCAAGCTATGTAACTTTTTATCTTAAAAATAAAAACGGCTTAAAATAGATACAAATTTAACAGGCTGTTATAATTGTTCGTTAAACACTGTTGTCCAGTTGGAGCGCCAGAATTAAGTAACAATTGAGGTTACAAAAAAGTAACCTCTTCAATTTTACTATCTTTTATGTATATTTTATCAATTATGGACAACCAAAATTTCTTTTTATTTTCAACGCTAAGATTATTATAAATAGTTTTATAATCTGAATTTAAGATTTTTTGCAAATATGAACAGTCTTTTTGTATAATATCATTTGTATTGCAGTTTTTTAATTTGTTTAATTCACTTTTATATTTTTCATAATCTTTTTTATATTCTTCTTTATCTATTAAATCATCTATGTACAAATCTTTAAGCTTATTTAATTTTTTCTCAATACTTTTTATTTTTTGTGTATTATCTATTTTTTCAATAGATGATTTTACAGAGACTTTTAATATAAATTTTGAAAGCTCTTTATCTAAATTATTAAGTAAAAATTCTTCAACATAATCTTCTTTTATAGTTTTATTGTTTGAGCAACGTTTTTTATCTATTCCTACTTTGTATCTATAGTTATTATCACAAATATATCTTACAACTATATTTTTAACGCGGTAATCTACTTTTTTAGATAATCTATTGCCACAGTTTTGGCAATACAATAATCCTGAAAATAAATCTGGATATTTTTTTCTTTCAACAGATTTCCTTTTTCTAAGGTTTTGAGCTTTTTGCCAAGTTTCTACGTCTAAAATTGCAGGAATATAATCATCTATATAAATATCTTTTCTATATAACTTATACTTTCCTATATATGCAGTTTCTTTTAAATAGTTACTCATTGCATCATAGCCTTTGTTTTCAAAATGTTTAATAAAATATTTATATGTTTCTTTAAGATTTCCATTGTTGTTAATAAATTCTGTATATAAATTTCGAATATTTTCCGCCTCTGAGGGGTTTATTTCAAATTTTTTATTAACTATATTATATCCGTATTTTTTTGTTCCTGATGTAACCTCGCCTTTTTCACGTTTGTTTTGAAAAACGAAGTTAATTCTTTCAGAAGTTTTGCCGATTTCTCTTTGAGCTAGCGATACTTTGAGATTAAATATAAATGTTCCATCTGCGGTGCTAGTATCAACGTCATCTTCGTCTATCGCTTTCATTGTACAATTATTTTCTTTTAATATTTTATTTATGTTGTTAGCGTCTAAAACATTTCTTGATAACCTGTCTAATTTTGTAAACAAAATCATATCAAAAACATTAGCTTTACTTAGCATATCAATTAATGCTTTTCTTTTTTTCATAGAAGAAGCGGAGATACCCTCGTCTATGTATAATTCATATTTATATTTATTTTCTTTGCAATATTTTTCCAAAGCAGCTTTTTGCGCTTGTATAGAAAAACCAAATTTCGCTTGTTCTTCTGTGCTAACTCTACAGTAGCAAGCTACATATTTCATAATAAAAATACCTCCATTTTCAATATTTTTTTAATTTTACTATTGAAAATGAAAGCATTTATAGTGTATAATATAAAAGCAATCACTTTCAATAGTGTTTATGTGTGAGAATTATGTACCGTGTCGCAAACAGAGATACATAATTCTTGTTTTTTTGTAAAATAGTTTAAAAGTAAAAAAACGGAGAATTGCAATGAACTCTCCTGAATCTTCTTATGACCGTTGTATTATTTACATAATACAAGGTAAATTCTAATTAGATTGTACTATATAATATGTTCATTGTCAAATAAAATATACATTTTTATCAATTATTTTATATATACGAAAATATATAATTTTCTTTAACATTTTTTATAAAAAACTTGCATTTTTTCAAAAAAAGTGTATAATATATATAATAAGAGTAATTTGTTCGCCGAGTAAATTACGGGTCGATAGCATGTCTATTGGCAGTACGCATAGACGTATGGGATAACGTAATCGGGGGAATTACTCTTTAATTATGCTGTTAAATTGATTAACATTGGAAAGCAATTAAACCATTCTATTGGTGGATAAAATTTAATACCATAGCCAATAATTAAGCCTTTATAGCTCCAAATGTTTGCTTTCAATTTTAAAACATATTCCCATTCTTGTTTGGTATTGTATTTAACAGCTTGTGCAAAAGAGCTACAACAAACATCTGCTAATTGTAATAGATTTCTTTCTCTATTGTCTATAAATTTAATGTCATTGATACACTTAATAACAATATGATGATAAGTTCTTTTACTCATCAATTCTGTTTTTAAATGTTTGGTCTTTTCTTTACTATTTTCGTTTCTTGTGCTTATAAAAATATTACATTTTCCTTTGTTGTTAGAAACGTAATAAGAAACTCTTTCTATCAAATAGCTCATAAAATATGGGTATAAATCTTTAGATTTTAATTTGTTTATTTCATAAGTATTGATTGCAACATGAATTATTTTAAAATTTTCAGCAATTAAATCATATATTATTTGTATTTTTTTATCATATTTTAAGATTTTATTCCAGTGAAGCTGGTTTTTTCTATTCATTTTCATTGTTTCTTTTATTTTTACAATCTTGTTTGATAAAATTAAGTCATATTCTTTCGGAACAATTATTGCAGTTAATATAAACCACTCACTACCTCTTTTTATACCCTCATCCCCGACTTTCATCTATATATACATTATACTCCATATGTTAATCCCCTTTTATTATTATAACTTGATAGTTAATATTTTCAAAATTCCCTTTTTAATTGTTTTACTATACCGAACTATTGCAACAGGTATAGTCTTCATTTCATCATAAGTAAATATAAGCGGTTCATAGTTAGTATTAAGCGGTTGCAATAAAATGCTATTATCGCTTTTCTTTCCTTTTTTTATTGTAGCTTCATCTCCGTTAATTATAGCAACTACTATATCGCCACTTTCAAAATCTTCTTGTTTTTTAATAATTACTATATCATCTTCTATCAGTACTGGAGACATACTGTCTCCTTTTATTTTTAACGCAAACATTTTTCCACTTTCAGCTAGTTTTTTATCTACATCTACTGTTCCAATCCAGTTTTCTTGTGCAAGATAATCATATCCGGCTTTTACTACACCAAGAAGCGGAACTTCTACAACTGGGTTTCCTAATTGGTCTAGTTTATCTTTGCTAATATCTTCATTCACTATAAATTCTTGTTGTTCATCTAACACTTTCAATATTTCTTCTATAGATTTGTTCATTCCACGAGATACATATTTTACGGTATCTAAAGTGGGAGCAATAGGCTTGCCAGTTCTAGGGTCTATATTTTTTTCTAACGCAGAAATATATGTATGACTTAATCCACATTGTTTAGCAAAATCTCTTAAAGATAGTTTGTTAATTGACCTATATTCTTTTATTAAATCACCTAAAAACATTTGTAATACCTCCAAATAGTTGATATATCTATATTGTACAACAAGATGAACAAAAAGTCAAATATTTTTTTTTACTTTTTTGTTCAACATGCTTGACAAAGAAAATAAATAATGATATTATATGTACAACAAGTTGAACAGAGAGAGGTGAAAAAATGAAAAATAGGCTAAGAGAAGTAAGAGAGGAAGAAGATATGTCGCAAGAAGATTTGGCAAATAAATCTAAAGTTTCAAGAACTACTATATCTGAATTAGAAAATAATAAGACTAATGTAGTAACAAATGCAACATTGGAAAAACTGGCTAGTGCATTAGGAAGAAAAGTAATTGATATTTTTTTTCAAGAATAAGTACAACATGATGTACAAAAAGAAAGGGTGTGTAAATATGAAAGTAGAAAATGAACTTGCACAAAAAATAACAGTAAAAATCGAAGTTGATACAACGGAGGCAATTGAAAAAATAGAATGCTTAAAAAAGCAACTCCAAGAAATGTTGGAATTGCAAAATAAATTATAAACCTAGTTGTTTTTTTAAATGTTCAGCACTTGCAGTTTGAAGCATATCTTTCCATGACGAGAAATGGCTATGAGATTGAACGAACTTGTCCATTTCGGCATCAGGGAAAGCTTTAAATTCTTCATCATTGTGAATGCCACAGGTTTTCATGAATTCATCTAAAGTATTGAAATTAGTATTTTTACAAATAAATTTATCAGTTAGAATTTCTCCCATTTTATATGAGTGAGTTCCAGAAACTTTTTTCAAATTTTTAGAAAATTTTTCAAGACTTGAAAAATCAACTTTCACGTTTTTACTCAATATAATCACCTCACTTTCGAGGTAGATTATAACACAAAAAACCGTAAAATGCGACACGGTACAAAAAAAGAAAGGAAGTGATTATATGTGAATATAGAAGAAACATTAAAAATAGAAATACTAAAAAATCTAATACAAATATATGCAGAGCAAGAAAATGTAAAAGTTGATATTATTAACATTGAAAGGAAGTGAAATAAATGAAAAAAGCGGATAAAATATACAAACTAGTAGGACAAGCAGTAGTATATACAGCAGGCTGGGCTTTAGGTGTAGCAGGATTTATGTATGCATTTATGCAAAATACGATTTATTAAAAAATGAAAGGAGGAAAAGAAATGTTTATTATATTAATAATCTTATTTTTAACAATATTAGTTTTAATATTAGCAACGTATAAAGCGATAAAAGCAGAAAAAGAATTACAAGAAAAGATAAACGAAACAGAATTACTAGTAAATGAAACAACAAAGAGTAAAGATAAATTAATAAAAACATTGTTAGAAAGAAAAACAGATGAAGAACTAACAAAAGAAAATCTAGCAGTGCATGAAGAAAATAAAGAATTACGTTACGAAAATGAAGAGCTAAGAGACGTATTAAGACATATAAAAGACATAGCAAATACACAACAATATAGAAGTGTAGAAAATTTACAAAATAAAATAAAAAGCGAACTAGACGTGCTCGGAAAACTAATCTAGTTCGGGCTTTAAATCTTTGTAAAATCTATTTACATATTAATATTAACATATAAAACAAAGAATGTCAAATTTTAACAGAGAGTGAGAAAAGAATGATAGTAAAAGATTTAAGTAAAAGCTTTAATCCATGTCCGAAAAACAAGGAAATAAAAGTCAAAAAGCATAAAAACATTAAACACAAAGAGATAGAAAAAGTAAAGAAAGAAGAAATAATAACAGATTTTTGTATTATGCCGAAAAGCTCTAAATACAGTACAAAAAGAACTAAGAAGTACAATGAAAGACATGAAGTGTTTTTTAGTCGAGCATATAGAAATAAAAGCATAAAAGACGGACTCATTGTGTTTTTAACAGAAGAAGATCACCGCGGAACAAACGGAGTTCACGGCAAAAATGGGGACAAACTTAACAGATATTTAAAAAAAGTGGCGCAAAAGGCGTGGATAGATTATTACAAAAAAACAAAAGAAGAATTCATAGAAAAATACGGAAAAAATTACATATAAAGGAGAGGAAAATGGAAAATAATACTATATCAGACAAAGAAATACAAGAAACAACAAAGAAAGTATTAAAAAACATGGGAATGAAAATAAATTTTTTAGGTTTTAAATATTGGCAAACAGCAGTAATTATTGTAATGAACAGAAATCAAGAAAAGTTAACAATGACAAGACTTTACATGGAAATTGCTAAAAGACACAGGACAACGTTTTCAAGAGTAGAAAGAGCAATGCGTTATGCATATCAAGAACTAGATTTAAAACAATATTTTGATGTGAAATACAAAATCAGTAATATGGAAATGCTGTTCTTGTTACAATATAAAGTTCAAGAAATTCTAAAAGTATAGTTCTTTATGAAACAGGAGAATTTGTCGAACAGAGGAGGAAAAACATGGAAAATCCGAATTATTTTGCAGTTGTACCCGCAAAAATAAGATATGATGATAGGCTAAGAGCAAATGAAAAATTACTATATGGGGAGATAACAGCATTAGCTAATAAAGACGGCAAATGCTGGGCAACTAATTCATATTTTGCAAAAATATATAAAGTAGGAACATCAACAATAAGCACGTGGATAAATAATTTAGCTAAAAACGGTTACGTGGTATTAAAATATGTTTATAGAAAAAATACAAACGAGATTGAAAAAAGAGAAATTACATTAACTGATGTATCAACAATTGCTGATAGGGGTATTCACAAAATCGAAATAGGTGTTCACAAAAAAATAAAGGGGTATTCACAAAATCGAAAAGAGAATAATACAAGTATTAATAAAGAAGAAGAAGAAGAAGAGAATCAAGTTGACTTAAATCATCGAGAAGAAATGAAAGAAATAATAGATTTTTATGAAAACAACATAACACTAATAACACCGTTTGTAGCAGAAGACATAGGGCAATATTTAAAAAATGGACTGCAATCAGAATTGATAATTGAGTGTATGAAAGAAGCGGTAAGCAGAAATAAACGAAATTGGCATTATGTTGTATCAATACTTAACGATTGCTGTAATAACAATATAAAAACAGCAAGACAATTTAAAATCAAACAAGAAGAATTTAAATCGCAAAAAAATAATTCAAAGAAGCAAGTAAAAGCAAAAGAAAAAGTAGAGTACAAAGAAGTTAATTACAATGAAGAAGAGTACAAAAAGAAAATACTTGAGAAAGGATAAAACATGTACGATGAAGATATAGAAAGAGCAGTACTGGATTATATCATATTTCAGAAAGAAGATCTGAACGTAAACGAAGAAGATTTTGTATTTGAGAAACATAAAGAAATATTACGAGCGATTAATATCTTAAAAGACAAAAAAGAAGAAGTGACACCGCTTAGCATAAAAAACACAATAAAAAAAGAAAATACAGATATTTTAATATACATAAGCACAATAGCACAAAGCTGGTATGGAACTACGATTGATTATGCTTATAAAGAACTTAAAAATTTAAGCAAAAAAAGAAAGATAATGAAATTAAGTGATGAAATAAAAGAAAAGGTGTCAAATGAAGAAGAAATAGAAATTTTCATAGAAAAGCTAATAAAAAGATTGAACGAAATAAACAGCGAGGGAAACAAAGAAAAAACATTTTTGGAAATGGTAGCAGAAACATCAAATGTGATAGAACAAAAAATGATACAAGGCTCTAGCTATGATTACAAATATTATACAGGAATATTTGACTTAGATAAAGCAACAAACGGATTACATGAAGAAGAATTAACAATAATCGGAGCAAGACCGCGGAGTAGGAAAGACAACACTAGCATTGCAAATAGCTGTACATATAGCAGAAAAAGGAATGACAGTAGGAATAATAAGTTTAGAAATGTCTGAGACACAAATAATACAAAAGATAATTTCAAGAAAAGCAAATATAAACAGCAACAAATTAAGAACAGGAAATTTAACTGATGAAGAAGCGGAGAAGGTATTACAAGCAGAGATACAAATATCTGAATTACCAATCTTCATCAATACAAAGATTAGAAGTGTACAAGAAATTGAAACGTATGCAAGAAGATTAAAGAATAAAAACAACTTAGGATTATTAATAATAGATTACTTGCAATTAATTAAAACTAAAAACAAAGTCAACAACAGAGAGCAAGAAATATCAGAAATATCTAGAACGTTAAAGTTACTAAGTTTAGAGTTAAAGATACCCATCATTGCACTATGTCAGTTAAATAGAAATGCAGCAAAAGCAAAACCTTCTATGTCAGATTTAAGAGAAAGCGGAGCAATTGAACAAGATGCAGATAATGTAATATTAATTTACAAAGAGAATGAAGAAGATAGTGTAGTAGAAGATATAACAATCGACTTACAAAAACAAAGAGCGGGGGGATTAGCAAAAATTCCGATCAGATTCGATAAAAAAATAAGTGAGTTTAGAAATCTCACACTGTAGGAGATAACGAATGATAGAGATAAACAAAGAACAGTTTTTAAAGCTCAGTGAAGCAAATAGAGCAAAAATATTAAAGTATATCGCTTTGAGAATAATCGCATATAAAGATAAAAAGGAGAAAGAAAGATGAAGACATATAGAATAAATAGAGAAGATTTAAAAAATAAAGAAATTTTAGCAGAGGGCTATAAAATGTTTTATCAAAATTTTAAATCTAAAAACGGGGATTATTGTTACGCAGATGAAAACGGAAACGTAAAGGGTACAGTTCACAAAGTAGACGGAAACATAGAAGAATGTAAATGGGGACTTCATTTTAGCAAAAACCCGTTCGACTGTTTTGGCTTTTATGAGTGCGTACAATGGAATGAATTTGCAAAAGTTAGAGCTTATGAAAAAATAATTGACAAAGAAGAAAAAACAGTTGCACAAGTAATTGAGATAGTAGAAACATATACTTTTGACGAATTTATTAAAATTTTAAAGGAATACAACAGAAAACAGTATTGCAGTAACGGAGTAAATCACAGTTATGGAATAAATAACAGTGACGGAGTAAATCACAGTTATGGAATAAATAA
>CAZWIF010000004.1:0-37974 GCA_964634355.1 uncultured Clostridium sp. | reverse complement strand
ATTAGTATATTCATCACCGATTTTCTTCATTGCTACCTCCTTATTTTATATAAAATATGTAATAACTCATTTTCAAAAAATACTTATTTTTCAACAGAAAAATAAACATAGGAACATCTCTTGTTTATATGAAACGTTCCTACATTCACTTAAATTCACATTAATAAATTCTATATTGATTTTTATCAGCACGCTCATCCAATTTTCTATCATAATCTTTGCCTTGATAAAACCACTCTACATCTTTTTTAGCAGATACTACTCTAGTTTTACTCCAAATAATATTTAGTAAAACAGTTGCTGCTAATACTATTGCTAAGAAATCCACTATTACAAGTGACATTGTCTCATCTGTTATTCCTTCTTGTATTTTTATAAATAAGTCTGGTCCAAAATATGCACAATATGCAACACAGTAGACTAGTCCTCCTAAAGTAACTCTTTTAAACACACATATTATACATACTAACGTTAAAAAGCATAATGCTATCTCAATATTTGTATTTAGTGACGCAAATGGAAAATCTATTTGCAAATATGATACTGCTGTGACAACTAATCTGAATATCCAAAACATTGTCATCAAAATCCCACATAAAAAATCCCCTACACTCTCCATAAACATTACATCCTTTCCTATGTTTTATTGACATATACCCTGAGGCTAAATATTTTTATATTCAACATGGCTTTGCATGTTATTTACTCTAATATTATTTTACTATATTTCCTATTTTTTTTCAATACTTTATTTCTGTTTTAATTTACAATTCACTTCCGTGACAGATAATCTCCTGGTTCTTTGTCCCATGTTATATTAGTTCCATCTGTAATCATTACAATAGTTCCTGATTCATCTGTCCTATATACAGTAATATTTTTTTTTTCAAGCAATTCCATTACTGATTTTGTAGGATGATTATATGTATTTCCCCTTTTGCAAGATATTATGGCAAATTGTGGATTAACTGTTTCTATAAATTTCTCTGAACTTGAAGTATTACTTCCATGATGTCCCACTTTTAAAATCTGCACTTCAACGTTGAATTCACTTTGCAAGATTTCATCTTCTGATATTTTTTCAGCATCTCCTACTGATAAAATACTAACACCTCCATATGTAATTCTCGTTACTATTGAATAATTGTTTAAATCCTCATATTCACTAGAATTTGGAGCTAGTATTTGTACATCAGCTTCTCCCAATTCAAATGTATCTCCAACTTTTGGATAAACTAAATTTACATTTTTTTCATCAACGGCCTCTAAAAAGTCTAAATACCAACTTGTTGTAATAGTATTCTTAGATGTATCTGGTACATATACCGTTCCTATTTCAAAATTTCTAATTACTTCTGCCATTCCACCCATATGATCATCATGAGGGTGAGTTCCTATCAATACATCTATTTTGCTTATTCCAAGTTCTTTTAAATATGATACAACTGTGCCTCCTTTGCTCTTTGTTCCACAATCAATTAGCATAACATTATCTGCTTGCATAAACAGTATACTATCGCCGTTGCCCTACATCTATAGTATGCATTTGTAAAGTTCCATAAACTATTTTACTTTCTGTTGTCTCTGTACTATCACTTGTTTCTTGTTCATTATTCTTTAAAGTATTAGTTACATCTCCAACAATTGTTTCTGAAACTCTAATAAAACCATTAGCCATATCATTAACAAATGAATTAACATCTGTATATCCATTTTCGTAATATAAACCCGCAATAAATACAGCTATAATGCACACTAAGTATATAATCTTCAGTATTTTACTTTTTTTATTCTTTTTTCTTCTCCCCATTCTTTATTAACTCCTTTGTTTCCATTACAATATTTCCAATATCTAATCCATATATCTTTTCAATTTCATCAGTCGAACCGTGTTTTACAAAAACATTTGGATATCCAAAATTTTTTGCATATATTTCATTTAGTCCATTATCAAAAATCAATTCTTTTATATTGCTTGCTAACCCACCTTTCAATATATTATCCTCTATTGTAATTACCTTTTTAGTCTTTTTTATAGAATTAATAATCATCTCTTCATCTATAGGTTTCAGAAATCTAGCATTAATTATTTCTGCATCTATATTATCTTTTTCTAATTCTTTTCCGACTTCACACGCTCTACTTACCATTTTTCCAATTGCAACAATAGTTATATCTTTTCCTTCTTTTATTAACTCTGCTTTTCCCAATTCAATCCTTTCGTGTTTATCAAATTTTGTCGGACCTTCTCCACCTCGAGGATATCTTATAACAACTGGTCTATGTAATTGCACCGAAAACTCTAGCATATCCTCCAACTCTTTAAAATCCTTTGGTGCCATAATATTCAAATTAGGAATTATATTAAAGAAAGATAAATCTAATATACCTTGATGTGTTTCTCCATCATTTCCGACAATACCTGCTCTATCAACGCACATTACTACCCCCAGTTTTTGAATACAAATATCATGAATTACTTGGTCATAGCCTCTTTGATAAAATGATGAATATATTGATATAACCGGAATAGCCCCTGCTTTTGCAAGGCCCGCTGCAAAACCCAAAGCATGTTGCTCTGCAATCCCAACATCAAAAAATCTACTAGGGAACTCTCTTGCAAAATGACTTAATCCAGTTCCATCCTTCATTGCTGCTGTTATTGCTACTATACTACTATCCTTTTCTGCTAATTCAGAAAGTTTTCTTCCAAAGATTTTCGAATAATCCTCACCTTTTTTCTTCTTACTCTTGCCTGTTTCTATATCAAATCCACCAGTAGCATGAAAATCATCTGGATTTTCTTCAGCAATCTTATATCCTTTTCCTTTTTTGGTAATAACATGTATTAAAATTGGACCATCAATTTGTTTACTTCGTTGCATTATGTCTTCAAGCTCTGCTATATTATGTCCATCCACTGGTCCCAGATAGCTAAAGCCAATATCTTCAAAAAACATATTTGGAATTATCAATTGTTTAATACTGCTTTTTATTCTTTTTATAACTTGGCTTATGCGCTTTCCTATCACAGGTATTTTTTCAATATTATCTCTAATATAGTCATTTGAAGTTTTATATAGTTTCTTCGTTCTTATTTTACTTAATAACCTTGGAATTCCCCCAACATTTTTTGAAATACTCATTTCATTATCATTTAAAATTACAATCAAATTACTTTTGGCTGCACCGGCATCATTTAATGCTTCAAGTGCCATTCCTCCCGTTAAGGCTCCATCTCCTATTACTGCAATTACTTTGTAATCTTCTTTTTTTAAATCTCTTGCTCTTGCCATTCCTAGTGCTACAGATATTGATGTACTGCTATGCCCTGTATCAAAACTATCGTATTCTGACTCTGAAGTCTTTGGAAAACCTGAAATACCATTTAGTTTTCTCAATGTTGACATTTTATCTTTCCTGCCTGTTAAAATCTTATGCACATAAGTCTGATGTCCAACATCCCACACAATCTTATCCTTTGGCATATTAAATACACTGTGTAAAGCTATTGTAAGTTCAGTAACTCCCAGATTAGATGCAAGATGTCCACCATTCTTCGAAACTACATCTAATATCATTTCCCTAATTTCAGTCGCTAGCTCCTCTTTTTCCTTTATATTCAATTTTTTTAAATCATCTGGTGTATTCACTTTTTCCAATATTTTATTCATACTTACCATAATTCCTTCCTGTTAACCAACGGATAAAAAGCAATCTCATTTGTCCGCTAAATTGCAATATTTACAATGTAAGGGGCACGGTGCACCGTGCCCCTTTAAGTATAATATATTACATCTTTCTAAATACTCCTATAACTTTGCCTAATATTTGGCAATCAGGAACTATTATTGGATCCATGGTTTGATTTTCCGGTTGTAATCTTATATGGTCTTTCTCTTTATAGAAAGTTTTAACAGTTGCCTCGTCTTCAATTAAAGCGACAACAATTTCTCCATTTTCTGCATTATTCTGTTTTCTTACAAGTATATAATCTCCATTTAAAATTCCAGCTTCAATCATGCTTTCTCCTCTAACTGTAAGCATAAAGCTTTCAGAATTTCCAACAAAGTCTATTGGTATAGGAAATGTATCAGTAATATTTTCAACAGCAAGTATAGGTTCACCCGCAGTGATTTTACCAATAACAGGAACGTCAACTAATTCTCTTCCCCCATAAAAATCCTTTGGCTCAATTTTCTTTTTGCTAATTTCTTCACCTTTAGCATTTTTTATTAACCTCAATGTTCTACCCTTTTTATCTTCTTTTTTTAGATATCCAAGCTCTGTTAATCTATTAACATATCCATGAACAGTCGCTGTTGATTTTAACCCCACTTTTTTACCAATTTCTCTTACAGAAGGTGAATAGCCTTTTTCCTCTGTTTCCTTTTCCACAAATTTTAATATAGCTTTTTCTCTTGCATTTAATTCATCTGGACTTTTTCTTCTTTTCATAATTACCCCCGTTCCGATATTTCTATCAACAAACATGTTTTTTCTTTTTCATTGGCATTATGATATCACAACTTTTTTTATTTGTCAAACAATTTTTCGGATTTTTTATTCAAATATAAAAATGAACTCAAGAACTTCCCTGAGTTCATTTATATTGATTATTTTAATATTCTTAAGGTGTTAAATATTGTAATTATTGTTGTTCCAACATCTGCAAATACTGCTTGCCACATGTTTGAAATACCAAATACTGAAAGTATTAATATAATCACCTTTACTGATATTGCAAAAATTAGATTTTGTTTTATAATTCTATTGGTTTTTTTAGATATTTTTATTCCAGTTAAAATTTTATCAATCTCATCTGTCATTAGTACCACATCTGAAGCCTCTATTGCAGATGATGCACCAACTCCTCCCATTGATATTCCTATGTCTGCTCTTGCTAAGACTGGACTATCATTTATTCCATCTCCTACAAAAGCTACTTTCTTTCCTTTCTCATTTTGATTAATGATTTTTTCAAGTTCATCATATTTATCTTGTGGTAACATTTGTGATTTTACTTCGTCTATTCCTATCTTTTTAGCTATTTCTTCTGCAGTATCTTTTTTATCTCCAGTAAACATTCTAGTTTTAATTCCTAGTTTTCTTAGATTTTTAATTACATTTTTGACATTTGATTTAACTTGATCATTTAAAATTACTGCACCTTTTACAGCATTATCTATTGATAAATATATAATAGTACCTGTTGTCTTTATATTTGGTATTTCTCCTTCTATATCTTCTTCTATAAATTTTTTATTTCCTATTTTTACTTTTCTCGTGTCTATTTCATATTGAATTCCCTTCCCTGATATTTCCTTTAAATTTTCCACTTCAGCTGTATCTAGTTCTTCAGCGTATTTTTTAACAACTGATTGAGCCAATGGGTGATTTGAAAATTTTTCTCCTAATGCCACATATTTTAAAACTTCTTTTTCTGACATTTTTTTATCTAAACTACTAATCTGTGAAACTTCAAATATTCCAGTAGTAATAGTTCCTGTTTTATCAAATACTATATTATTTATATCTTTTAATCCATCTAAATAATCACTTCCTTTTATTAAAACACCTGATTTAGAAGCTTTTCCTATGCCTGAGAAATATGATAAAGGAACTGATATGGCTATAGAACACGGACATGCAATTACTAAGAAGGTTAATGCTCTATATATACTCTCCGAATAATTAATTTCTGATACTATTACTGGCAGAAATATCGCAACAACTAATGCTAATACCATTATAATTGGAGTATATATTTTTGCAGCTTTTGATACAAAAGTTTCAGTCTTCGCCTTTTTATCGGTTGCTTGCTCAACCAATTCTAATATTCTGTTTACTGTTCCATTTTCATATGTAGCTGTAACTTTTACATCTATTAGTCCCTCTTCATTAATACTTCCAGATAGGACAGGCACGTCTTTCTTTACTTCATATAATTTTGATTCTCCTGTTAATGCGGAAGTATTTAATGAGGCATTTCCTGCTATTACAATACCATCTAAAGGAATCCTTTCGCCTTTTTTTACAACTATTATATCTCCTATTTTTACTTCATGTGGCTCTACTCTCTTGCTATCTCCATCATTAAGTTTTAAATTAGCATATTCTGGTTTTATATCCATTAGTTCTTTTATTGATTTTCTTGATTTTGAAATGGCTTTAGACTCTAGTATTTTCCCTATTTCAAATAATAGAATAACCATTAGTCCTTCTACTCTTTCTCCAACTAAAAATGCACCTACACAAGATATAACCATTAGCATATTTTCATCTATAATATGACCTTTTATTTGTTTTATAGCTTTCTTACATGTTCTATATAATAGAACCACATAAGATATAACTATTAAGCCTATTGATATGTATACATTTGGTATTATATCTGAAAATCCAATAACTGCAAAAACAATTCCTATAAATAGTCTTAATAATGCATAATTCTTTTCGTCTGATTTCTCCTCATCGCTATGTTCTTCTTGTATGGTACAATCTGGCTCAACAACAGCTGCAACCTTTCTTATTTCCTCTAGCGTATTTTCTATTTCTGACTCCAATATAATTTTACTAGTTCCAAAGTTTACCATGCAATTGCTTATTCCTTCAATTTCATTGATTGCCTCTTCAACCTCTTTGGCACAATTTGCACAATCTAAGTCTAATATATCAAATCTATATTTCTTCAATATGTTCACATCCTTTCAGCAAGATTTCAATTACGTGGTCATCATCTAAGCTGTAATATACACTTTTACCTTCTTTTCTATATTTAACTAATTTGGATTGTTTTAATATTCTTAATTGATGTGATATAGCACTTTGTGTTGTGTTGGTTATAAATGCAATCTCTCCAACACATAATTCTTTTTCCTTTAAAGCACAAATAATTTTCATTCGTGTAGAATCAGCAAACATCTTAAATAATTCTGCCAAATCAAAAATCATATCATCATTTGGAAGCGTGTTTTTTACTTCTTCAATAACATCTAATCTAACAATATTCGAATCTTGTAATTCTTCATTTATTTCTTTCTCCATATTTTTATGTTTCCTTTCGTTTAAATATATGAGCATTTGTTCATATATTTATTATATTCTTATCTATATATAATGTCAATATCTTTATAAAAAAATTTATAAAAAATTTAAGAGCCTGTTACAATTCACAGCATATGAAGATTGCTGGGTGAATTGTAACAAGGGCCTGGTTCGACCCAAGCCCCTAAAATTTTATTTATAATATTTTTGTTTCATACAATTGTTTCGATTTATGCCATATCGCATTTTCCTGTATGGTTGCTCACTTGAGCGACCCACTATATCAATATTTAAAATTTTATCGTTTATCTTGTTAATGTTTTTGCTCATTTGCATATTATACATTGAAAAAGTGAAGCGTCCTTTTTTTCATTTTCTATAACTGTTCCTGTCTTATTTGTGAAAAATGATTTAATTAATATAGGGACATCATATTCTCTCGCTATCTCTACTGATTTATTGTGTAACACTTTCGCTCCTGAGTTTGAAAGTGCCAACATTTCATCAAAACTTATCTTCCTATATTTTATGGCTTCTTTATTTGACTTAGGGTCTTTATTATATACGCCATCTACATCTTTATAAATCTCACAACTATCTGCTTCAAATTTAGCCGCAATTGCAACTGCTGTTGTATCTGAGCCACCTCTACCTAGCGTAGTTAAATTATTCTCACTGTCAATTCCCTGAAATCCTGTTACAATTACAATTTTTCTTTTAGATAATTCTTTATTTATTCTATCAGTACCAATATCTACAATCTGTGCATCACTATAGTCTGAATTTGTAAGTATTGGTACCTGAAAAGCATTCAAAGATATTGTCGGTATATTCTCCTTTGCAAATGCCATTGATACTAATGCCACTGCTGTTTGTTCTCCAGTTGAAAGCAACATATCCATTTCTCTCTTTGGAATACCTTCACTATTTATGCTTTTCGCATTTTCAATCAGTTCATCTGTTCTATCTCCTATTGCAGATAGAACTAATATAATATCATTTCCTTTCTCATAATCTTCTTTGCAAATATTTACTACATTAAATATCCTTTCTTTTGTATTTAATAATTTTCCTCCAAATTTTTTTACTATTACCATATTTCTCTGCCTCTTATTCTTGCAGATTTCAAGAAGAAGACAGTCGTCATTCTTCCTACAACTCAAAATTGTATATTTTGTTATATTATATTCACTTTATCTTATTTATTTCCATTATTTGGTTCTATATATTGCATTGTACCTGGTAACATAACATCTGTCAAAACTATTCCATTCAAATGATCTACT
The DNA here is from genome assembly GCA_964634355.1 of uncultured Clostridium sp. GTDB lineage: Bacteria > Bacillota > Clostridia > TANB77 > CAG-508 > CAKPSH01. The sequence continues at coordinate 29,641 of CAZWIF010000004.1, read as the reverse complement.
TCATGTGAAATCGCCTGTGCAAGTAATCCTGTAGCTGTAATTTTTACTTTATCTCCGTTTTCGTTTATTCCCTCTACTGTAACTTCATTTGGTCTTTCAACTTGTACAAATTTATTGGGGAAACTCAAACACCCCTCCTCAACTTTTTGTTTTCCTTTTGTTTTTAAAATTACTGGATTTGCAAGTATTAAAATTGGTTTTCCATCATATAAATCTATTACTATCACCCTCTTTAATATTCCTACCTGAACAGCGGCAAGACCTACTCCATCATATTTATGCATTGTTTCTACCATATCATTCATAAGTTCCCTTATCTTGTCATCTACAACGTCTATTTCTTTTGATTTTTTCTTTAAAATTTCGTCTCCTTCTTGTCTGATACTTCGAATTGCCATTCTAGCATTTTCCTCCTTCCTTTTATTTTTCTCCAATTTTATACCTTATGCCATTTTTTCAATTACTACATCATATTGTTAGGATTAACATCTATCAAAATTCTAGTATTTCTAATGCCTTCAATACTATTGTTTATTCTATCTATAATGATATTAGAAAATTTACATCTTGCAATAATTCTCCATCTATACCTATTTTTTACCTTGTCTATTGGAGACGGCATCGGTTTATATATTAACATTCTTTCATCAACATTTTGTTTTAGTAAATTATTATAGATCTGTGTAGCTATTTTTGCAACTTGATTTCTACTAATATCATTGACTTCGATTTTTATTATATCGCAAAATGGAGGATATTTCAACATTTCTCTAAATTTTATTTCTTCATCATAGAACATTTTGTAATTTTGTAGTTTAGAACATTCAATTGCAAAATTGTCTGGATTATATGTTTGAATTATTACCTCTCCATTATTTCCTTCTCTTCCAGCTCTTCCAGCTACTTGTGTTAATATTTGAAAAGTTCTTTCATTACTTCTATAGTCATCTATAAATAGACTACTGTCAGCAGCAATCACTCCAACTAATGTAACATTTGGAAAATGATGTCCTTTTACCACCATTTGAGTACCAATTAATATATTTATATTTTCATTTTTAAATTTTTCTAAAATCATTTCATGAGAATTTTTCTTACTAACTGTGTCTACATCCATTCTTATTGTTGATGCCATAGGGAATATCTTATGTATTTCTGCTTCTAATTTTTCTGTTCCTGTTCCAAAATATCTAATATTTTTACTTTTACATTCGGGACAAATAGTTACATTCTTTCTCTCATACCCGCAATAATGGCATTTCAACTTGTTTTGGTCAATATGATAAGTCATACTAACATTACATTTATTACATTTTATAGTATAGCCACAATCTCTACACATCACAAAAGTAGAATATCCTCTTCTATTAAGGAACAATATTGTTTGTTTTTTATCCTTTAAATTATTCTCAATAGCTGAATATAATTTTCTACTTAACATACTCCTATTTCCATTGGCTAATTCTTCTTTTAAGTCAATTATTTCAACATTTGGTAATCTAGAATTATTAGCTCTTTTTGTTAGCGTAAGCAAGGTTGTTTTTTTATGTATTGCATTGTAATATGAATTTATATCTGGTGTTGCACTCCCTAGAACCAGTGGTATATTTTCTCTCTTTGCTAGATATCTAGCAATTTCTTTTGCATTATATCTAGGATTTTTATCAGATTTATAAGATAAATCATGCTCTTCATCTATGATAATAAGCCCCAAATTCTTAACAGGTGCAAATATTGCTGAACGTGCACCTATGACTATTTTCACACTTTCTGACTCTATTTTTTTCCATTGGTCATATCTTTCCCCTACAGACAATTTACTGTGTAATACAGCTATCTTATCTTCTCCAAATCTAGCAATAAACCTATCCACCATCTGTGGAGTTAAAGATATTTCTGGTACTAAAACGATTGATGTTTTGTCCCTTTTTAAAACCTCTTCTATTAATTGCAAATACACTTCTGTCTTTCCTGAACCTGTTACTCCAAAAATTAGAAACTCTCCAAAAGCATTACTCTTTATATTATATAATACTTTATCAAAAGCATTTTTCTGTTCATCTGTTAATTCTAATCTTTTCGTAGATTGTATATTTTTATGGGCAAATGGATTTCTCTCTATACTTTTTTCTACAACTTCTATGTATCCTTTCTTCTCTAAAGTCTTTATATTCGCACTTGTTGTTTCAGTAAATGCTTCTAAATCTACTGTAGAAACTTCATCGTTGTCTATCAAAAACTTTAATATTCTTTTTTGTTTATCTGATTTTATAACCTTATTATCTATATCTTCAATTATTTCCTCCTCTGTTTTTAATAGATATACAAATCTAGCTGATTTTTCTCTAACCCTATTATTAAAATTTTTAGTAGTGGTTCCTGGAGGTAACATTAATTTTATACAATCAGAAATATTGCAAAAGTATTTTCTTGCCATAAGTTTTGCTAAGTCGATTTTGTCTTCTTCTATATAATCATCTCTTTGTGCACTAGCTATATCTTTTATTTCATAATCTGATTTCTCTTTTATGCCTATAATAAACCCCTCTTGTAATTTCTTCATATTTCCAAAAGGCACTAGAACTCTTCTACCTATTTTAATATTGGCTTCTAAATCTATAGGCACGTTATAGTCAAATATTTTATTAAGATTTTTTACATTACTATTAATTATAACTTCTACTACCATAATGAATATAGTATATCAAAAATTTTTTTATTATACAAGATTTATAAAAAATTATAATTTTCTTCCTATATCATTGCTGTTATAAGTATTCCAATCGTTAAAACAACAAATAAATTAATTACATTTGAGGTTAATAAATTATTAGTAGCCTCAACTACTCCTGCCATTTCGTTCTCCTCTTTCTTTGAATGTTTTTGTGATTCAAAGAAAGTAATTAATTCAGGTAAACTTGTTATAAATCCTAGTGCAATTCCTATAATTAGCTCAGATATATTAAATACTGAACTTAAATCTCTCACTACTCTTCCTAACAATTCTCCAATTATAAAGAGTATTATACCAATTAAAACAATATAAATTGCATTTTTTATTACAACCTTTTTCTTCCCTTTATTCCATCTTTTCTCTTCTTCTATTTCCATTGTTTCCTCTGTTTTTATATTTGATAAATACATCTTATGACCATTTCTATTAATTATATAAAACAAAATAAACAGCATAATAAATATAGGAATAAATCCAATGTTAAGTTCAATATTAAAAATGACTACAGATAATGGTAACAATATTGTCATTATTACCATTAAAACATCTACCTTCAATGCTTCATTTTTCAACATTCTTTGGTTTTTATTCAGCAATATTGAAAAAGTATATTGAAGAACATTAATGATGTTTGAACTCAAAATATTAAATATTCCTGTAACAAACATTCCTTGCAAAGATGTAAAAAAGACGCTTATAAGTTCAGGCATAGAAGTTGCAATACCTGCAATGTCTCCTACTATTTTTGAATCTAAATCTAACGCACTTGCTAATTTTCTAAGTGCTTTTATTAGAAAATATTTAGTTACTAAAACTATTAAAATTGAATATACTATAAATTCAATTAATTTTAATATCAAATTCATACTTACCTCTTTTTTTATTGTAACCTTATTTGATATTAATATACTTTTTTATAATCTTTCTTCTCCATCATGAGATAATAGACTTACATTTTCAACATTTTCAATTTCAGAACATTCTTTAACAATTTTAAAGTCCTTTTTACTCTTTATCTCAATTATCATATCAACATGATTGTTATGTATACTCCTTGATTTTATTTTATAAAAAGAAGTTAATTTTTCTAATTTTGGTATTAAATTTTCTTCAATATTGATATCGCTTCCATTAATAATTAGTAATAATGATTGTTTCTTCAATGGAACATAGTCACTTAAAATTAATAATATTGCAATTACAAATGATAATATTAAAGCCAATTCATAAATTCCAGCACCACATATAATACCAATACTTATAGACCAAAATAAGAATAACAAATCCATTGAACTTTTAACTGCATTTCTAAAACGTACTATTGATAGAGCACCAACCATACCTAATGAAATGACAATGTTTGATTGCATTGCGAGTACTATTGCTGCTGTTATAACAGGTAATCCAACTAAAACAATATTAAAATCCTTGGAATAAAAACTTGATTTTGTTTTGTATTTATAAACAAAATATATTAATATTCCTATTATCGCTGAAAAAACTAATGTAATAACAATTTTTGTTGTTGTGATGTCAGAAGAAAAACCTTCTAAAACTGAACTTTTTATAACATCTTTAAAACTCATATTATCTCCTCCTCAAATCTCAATCTTGATAAATAATATTTTGAAAATGCTGTTTGTTCAAGAGTATTTAATTCTATACTGCCAGATATATAATCTGGTAATAATTCATCATATTTTACTTCGAGAACATGTGCACCTGTTTCTAATATTGGTGCTGCATAAATATCCTCTTCAAAAAATCTATCTATGTATTTGGATGCTCTAATATTGGTATCGAATGTAATTCTAACATTTCCAATATAATCAACATATGCTCTTCTTTCGTATTCTACTATAACCTTAGGCTTTAATAATTTCGTGTGTTCTTCTATATAAATTTTATTTAACACCTTGTTGTTTTTGCAATCAGTTATGTTTAATTTTTCACCACGAATTAATTTATCGCATACAGCTCTACTAATACAACAAGCTTCTTTTTTAGTTACCCCATTATTCTTGTATTTTATTTCTAATTTTATTATGGAATCCGACCTATTATATATTCTCATTCTAATTTTTAATCTTTCATTAACTCCATCCTCATTATCATAAAAATATTCATTATAATAATTATCAAAGTAAATGCTTCTAATATTATAAGCATTACCATCAAATACATTCTTGTCCAACTTCATTACGGTATTCATTCGTTGTTCTAATATTGCTAAATCACTACTTTTCACAATATATTTTAGTTCTCTTCTATACTCCATTATAAACCTCCATAGTAGTCATCTAAAACAGCAATTCTCTCCTTGAAAAAATTTTTTAGCACTTGACATTCTTCTTCAAAGTTATTATTACCCCATTTTGCACAGTTTCTTTCAACTGCCCCACTTTGTTTTAAATAATTACAATATGAATCTATCATATTATTTAAAGTTTCCTCATTATATATTGTCTCCCTGATTTTAAAATATTGTTCTTTTTGATATTGCATAAATTCATAGCTTTCAGTATATTCAGTTGATAATGTTACATCGCACAAAATCACATTAATGTCCCATATATATTTCACCGATTGTGCCATAATCTTATTTAACATTGAAAAATCTAAATCCCATGGTGTTTTTTGAATTAAATAATAATTTTCCATATTCCTAAATAATATTTTTTGGTTTATAAAAATATTATCTGGTGCTAATATCAAATTTATAAATACAGTGTAATTTGCATTGTTTTTCAAATCATACTCTATACTATTTTCCGCTATACCGTTTTTCTTATTCATAAATGCTCGTAATAGGTTTCTTCTCAGGCTATAATTATTCTCAAGTCCCTCTTCCATTTCAAATTCATCTATTATTTCTGATTCTTCAGTATACGAATCGTCAAATAATACACTGTTTTCTATATTGTCAGGATATTTTTTTATAGATATAAAAAAATCGTTATTCTTATCTGCTGCTAAAATATCTAAATCAACTGCTTCTTGTAAACAATATATTCCTTGATATGAATTATCTATTATTAATTCAACATATTCTAGAGTATGATTAAATTCATCACTCAATGAATTCCAAATATCATATCCTATTTTTTCTCTTATGTAAGATTCATCTGAAAAAAGTGGATTTAAAATCCAATCATCATCACTGTCCATTCCTAGCATAGATATTTCAAGCTTCTTTCCTTTACTCGTTAACAGATTTATTTTATAAGATTTTTTTTGTGCCCCTTGGCTTGATACTCCTCTTATATGAAATTCACAATTATAATTTATTATATTAGTTGTATTCAGTGTTTCATTTGAGCTATATAAGTATATGTCTCCATACATTTTTTCTTCTATGGTTTCATTTGTATTGATTGATATAACTGGAATATTTGTAAGCTTAATTTTAGTAATTTTATAATAATTATCATTATATATAATTAAATGTATTGTATTATCATCCTCTTGATTTATAATATTAGCACTAAAAGTATTATCAGAATATATTTTTTTATATTCTTCACTGTTTGCTACATGAAACAAATAATAATTTTCATCTATGTTATAAGGTATTACATTATCTTTATAATATAGATTTATAATGTCTCCATACTCTTCTCTACCTTCAGTAATTTTCTCAACTTCACTAATATCTATATAATTGCTAGAGATATATAAATTTTTGTAATAATTAAAATCTATGAATAGAACTATAAAAAACAATATTACAGCAATAAAAAGCAATAATACCTTTTTATTTATAATATATTTCATAAATCCTCCCTATTGTCTAAATATATATTTTTATTATTTTGATTTCATTATATTAGACAATATAACATATCATTTTCAAAAAAGCAATAGATTCTTTTTCTGATTTTACAATTTCAAAAAATTAAGCCTACAATTTTGTAACAAATGTGATGAAATGCCTCTGTAAAAAATGCTCTTGCATTTTTTGTCGTGTTATGCTAATATATGAATGATTAAAAATGACAAGTTTGTAGTTGCAATTCTGAAAATCGTTGATTTAACTATATTTAAGAGCTGAAATATAAATACTACAAGGATTTTTCTTTTTGAGAATTAATGCAGTAGAGTTTTTTATATTAAAAGATAATAAAGGTAATGACGAAATAATAATATATATTGATAATTAGGAGAAATAAAGTAAAAATGAAAAATAGTAAAAAATATAAAATTGTTTTTATAATTATTTTTATGATTATAATTACTTTTCCATATCTAAATTCACTATTACATGTAGTAAAAGATGAGCAACTTTATGGAATAACAGATGAAATTTCAGAGCCAATTTATTCAATTAAATCTTATTTAAACGGGGAATATCAAAAAGATTTTGATACATACTATGCAGAAAATTTTCCTTATAGAAATATATTTATAAAATGCTATAATCAATTAAGATATGATATTTTTAAGCAAGGTTATGCGATAATTGGAAAAGAAAATTATCTATTTGAAGAATTGTATGTAAATGAATATCTAGGAATTAATACTGTGGTATCAGAGGAATACTTAAATGATTTAGTAAAAGATATTAAAGCTATACAGGATATTTGCAATAATAATGGAAAAGAATTTTATGTAATAATAACTCCAAGCAAAGCAGAATTTTGCTCAGAGTATATACCAGATAAATACTATGAAATGGCTAAAAATGTGTCAGAATATACAAGAAATTATGATATCTTTGTACCATTATTACAATCTGAAGGGATAAAGTATTATGATTCTCCTAAATTTTTTAGAGAAAATGAAGAAAATATTAAGGTACCTTTGTATTATAAAACGGGAATTCATTGGAGTTATGCGGCTTCTTCATACGTATTAAGAGAATTTATTAATTATATAGATAATACTTCTACACTAAACTTAAGAAATTTTGAAATAGTAGATATACAAACCTCTAATGATATATTTGAAGATCAATCGACTGATTCGGATTTATTTTCTTTATTAAATATATTTAATAAAGATAAGGAAGAAATATATTATAAAACAATATTAAATTTTGAAAATGGAAATATACCAAATAAAAAATTATTTATGCAGGGAGGCAGTTTTAGTTGGCATTTAACTGAGACTATGACCAAAAATATATTTTCAGAAATAGACTTTATGTTTTACAGACAATTTATAAGGCATTATGATAAAAATGGAAATACTGTACAAGAAGAAATGGACGATAATAATGTAACTAAAGAAATATTAGATGAATATTTACGAGATAAAGACATTATTATATTAGAAGTAAATCAAGAATATCTAGATGATATGGGAGCAGGTTTTCCTAAAATATTAAGACAATACTTAGAAGAATATGGTTTTCCAGAAATAGCAAAGGAAGGAGAATAAGCATGGTATTTACTACACCGGTATTTTTGTTCATATTTTTACCACTAACATTATGCCTATATTTCTTAGCAAAAAGAAAATATCAGAATGCACTACTATTAATTGCCTCTATTATTTGTTATTCCTGGGGTGGAGGCTCATATGTATTGTTACTTGCTATGTTAATATTTATAAATTACGTAGCAGGTTTGGCATTAGCAAAATATGAAAATAATAAAAAAAGTAAAAAATTAATATTCATATTAGTACTTTTAATAGATATAGGAGTATTAGTATATTATAAATATTTTAACTTTATATTAGAAAATTTATTAAACTTATTAGGTTTCTTAAATTTTAATATAAATATTCAAGTAAGAGCAATAACATTACCAATAGGAATATCATTTTTTACATTTCAAATATTGTCATACGTTATAGATGTATATAAAAATAAAGTTGAAGCACAAAAAAATATCATTGATTTAGCCTTATATATAATGCTATTTCCACAAATGATAGCAGGTCCAATAGTAAGATATACAGATATAAATGAACAAATAAATAATAGAAGTGTTACTATTGAGAAATTTTATGCAGGAATAAAAAGATTTATAATAGGTTTTTCTAAGAAGATTTTACTTTCAAATTCAGCAGGATATATTGCAGATACTATATTTGAAAATAGTGAATATTATAATAATAGTATTATAGCTTGGGTTGGAATAATATTATATGCATTACAGATATATCATGATTTTTCTGGCTATTCAGATATGGCAATAGGACTTGGAAAAATGTTTGGCTTTGATTTTCTTGAAAATTTTAATTATCCATATATATCAAAATCAATTAAAGAATTCTGGAGAAGATGGCACATATCATTATCAACATGGTTTAAGGATTACATATATATACCTCTAGGAGGTAGTAGAGAGGGAAAATGGAAAACATATAGAAATTTATTAATAGTATTTATAATAACGGGAATTTGGCATGGAGCAAGTTGGAACTTTATAGTTTGGGGACTATGGTATGGAATATTTCTAATATTAGAGAGAGGAAAATTTGGAGAAATACTTGAGAAAATGCCAACCATAATAAAAAGAGTATATACACTAGTAATTATATTAATCGGTTGGGTATTCTTTAGAGCAGATAATTTAACAATAGCTATTGATTATATAAAATGTATGTTTGTATTTAATATTAATGGATTAGAAGCAATATATTCTATATTAAATGTTGAGAATATAACATTTTGTATTGCTGCTATAATATTCTCAACTCCTATTATATCCTTCATAAAAAATAAAATATGTGAAAAAGTAAAAGACAATAATATTTGGATATTAGAAATTATAGAATTTATTATATTAATAATAATATTTTTATTGGCAATTCTATATATGACAGGCTCATCATATAGTCCTTTCATATATTTTAGATTTTAGTCTAGATTAAAGTGAGTATAAACTTTTAGTAGCGAAATATTTACAAATGTTAAAAAGGGCGAACGCAAGGCGGCTCGCCCATATTGATACTCTTAAGCTGTTCCTTTTCCATTATTAAATCCACTCTTAACACTGTATTTTATTTTAGCAATAAATGGTTCTATATATCTTTTGGCTAATTCAATTGTATATTTGAATTCCTCTGTTCTAAACATTGTTACCATTACAACTAAATTTGTTATAATTACTGCAACAATTCCTTTTGCTATAAATGATATAATTCCTACTCCTGGCACTAATGAACATGTCCAACAAGTGACAATAAACATAAGTGTCGTTACTCCTAAATATATTATATATTTAATATAATATTTGCTTAATTTTTCTTTTAAGACATATTTAAATGCAAGATATGGTTCAAATGTTAAATCTATCAATAAAATAGTTATAATGGTGCCTAAAAATATACCTGCTATTCCTATTATTTTAACTAGGATTATTGATAATACCAAATTAACTATAACTTCCCATATTGGTTTTGTCTTGCCTTCCCAATATATTCCTGCAGCTTCACAAAACATCCAAGGGGTTTTTCTCATAATTTCTAAATAAAATTTTATTGTTATTAATATTGTTATATAAAATTCTAATAAATATGATTCATCAGCTATTACTAGAATAAAAGAATTTATTAGTGCTCCAAAACAACAAGCACAAAAAGAAGCAATCCAAAAATTCATAAAATTAATTTTCTCAAAGACCTCCATTTGTGACTTTTTATCAGCAGTAGCATGTAAATTTCCAACGCTAGATAAAACAGCAGCAAATATTTGAGTAATTATAGTACTTAAATTTTTAGTTATCATAGAATAATTAGAATATACTCCAGTAATAGCAAGTCCAATATATTTTGAAATAAGTATATTATCTGTAGCATCTCGAATTATTCCTCCAACCTTGTGAAAAATCATTGCAAAAATATTTTTCTTAATTTCCCCATATGACTCTTTGTCAAGTTTTTCAACTTTCTTCTCTTTCAAGAAAGGATATTGTTTTAAAGCTATCCTTGATGCAATAAAGTTTATCAAAAATGTTCCAACTATTTGTACAATAATATATAATATGTAATTATGTGTTATAAATAAAATTCCTATTTGAACTAAAGAGACCATTGAAGTTATTCCAGTTTGTATTAATATATCCAAATATTTTTTTTGATCACTAATTACTAATGTTCTATAATATGAATAAAAATATGATATTGCTGTATTAAATACAAATAATAAATATATTAAATCCAAATTTGATATATCAGGGACTTCATTTATAAAGAATCTATAAAAAGGTGTAAAACAAATACCTAAAATTAATATAAGTATTCCTATCGCTATATATGCCTTTTTAAATAAATTCATTAATGATTTTATTTTTTCTTTGTTTTTATCTGCTAATGGTTTGTATAAACTATATGCAATAGCTGGACCAATCCCTAATTCAACTAATTGCAATGCTACTAATAAATCTGTAAATAAGCTATTTAATCCTAAATATTCTTGCCCTATTATTTTTATAAAAGCAATTCTTGTTGCCATCTGTATTAATAATTGTACCACTTGACAAATGAGTGAAAATCCTGCATTTTTAATTGATTGTTTTGTCCTTTGCATTTTCTTCTCCTTTCAAAATATGGTTAATCAATTTAATATACATCCCTGTTATTCTTTGTTCACTATATTCTTTTTCTAATTTTCTTGATATTTCGTCTAGCCTTTCCTTTGATGGTTTATTATTTAATACTTCTAGCATTTTCCTTGCTAGTTCTTCATCATCAATTGCATTTTCATAATAAAATACTTCATTCATTGTCGCTTCAGGTAGTGACGTCGTCTTTGTTGATATTACAGGAACTGTACATAATGCAGCTTCAACTGGTGTCCTTCCAAATCCTTCCATTAAAGATGTTGTTACAAATAAATCTGTATTATAAAACAAAGTATTTCTATCTTCATCAGATATATGCGATAATACAAGTACTCTTTCTTGTAAATTATTTTTTTCTATATAATCTATAATTTCATTATAGCCACTTTTCCCTGACTCCAATTCCGGTCTTCCTACCAAAATTAAACTATGTGATATTTCATCTTTTATTCTATTAAAGGCCTTGACTAATGTTATTTGATTCTTATTCTTGAAAAATGAATTTATAGAAAATATATATGGTATATCTTTATTTATTATATCTGAAACTTTTTTATTAGTTTTTTTAGGTTTTTCAACAGGACTTGGTATTACAAATATTTCTCCTTTATAATCAGGATTTATCTCCTGCAATCTTTTCTTGGAATATTCTGAAATAGTTACTATATATTTAGATTGGTTCATTATTTTTATATTTTGTTTTTTTATTTTATTATATATCCTAGATTCTTTGTCTTTTATTTCATCTAATGGTATTAAATCAAGTATTGAAATTATTTTTTCTTGTTTCTTTATCAATGGAGTTAATTTATAAGTATAAGGATATATTAAGATGTCACAATTTTCTCTTTCCATCTTCTTTGCTTTTATTTCTGTTCCTATTTTCGTCATATTTATTCTTCTTACATATTTTATGTTTTTAAACCAATATTTCATTGGAACAATTTTATAATTTGGGTATTTACTTTCAAATGACTCTTTTAAACTTTCCTCCACAAATAGGACTATCTCATAATCTGCATTTGCCTTTATAAGACCGTTTAAAATTTCCTCCCCATGTTTCCTTACACCTGTTACAGAATTATCTTTAATATATGTAAAATCAATTCCAATTTTTTTCATCTTATTTCTATTCCTTTCAACTTAATTTTTACTCTACTTTTTCAGTTATAATTTGTAATGTCTCTTTTGCACATTTTTCCCAAGTAAATTTTTTTGTTTGTTCTAGTCCTAATTTTATTTTATCCTTTTTTTCTTCGTCAGACATTTTCAACGTTTTCTCAATTACAGTAGCTAATTCTTTATAATCCATTACATTGTTATAATATAGAGCAGCATCTCCTCCTACTTCTGGAATAGATGAAATATTACTTGTTACTACTATTGCTTCATTTGCCATTGCTTCCAATATAGGCAGTCCAAATCCTTCATAAAGTGATGGATATACAAAGGCTTTTGCATTGTGTAATAAACATTCTTTTTCTTCTTTTGATATATATCCCGCTTGGTTTATATCATTTTTGTATTTTGAAGTATTTATTGCTTCAAGTATAGGTTCATACTTCCAGCCTAAACCTCCAGCCAATATAAGTTTTAATTTACTTTGTCCATTATCTTTTAGATACTCAAAAGCTTTAATTAATGTAATAATATTTTTTCTTGGCTCTATAGTACTAACAAAGAATAGGTAATTCTTATCTTCTACATTGAACTTTCTTAATATTGTTTCTTCTTCTTCTTTTTCTATACTATATCCATTTGCAAAATTAGCTCCTAAATAAACTACCTCAATTTTTTCTTCAGGTATGTTAAATAATTCTACAATGTCTTGTTTTGTTGATTTCGAATCTGCCATTATTACATCAGCATGTTTGCAACTTGTTTTCAAGAACAATCTTTGTACTATTGTGTTTTTTAGTTGACCTACTGTATTTAATTTATGAATAGCTAAATCATGTACCGTCAAAACATATCTTATGTTTTTTGAATATTTATTTCTTCTTGGTAATAAATGCCTCGGTCCCCAAAAAACATCAATATTATCCTCTTTTAATATCTTAGGAATTTTAAAATACATCCAGAAAGAGCCTAATTTACAATTATAGTTTTTTATTTTTATTTTTTCTTTCAAATCTATGTTTAAGTTAACTGGCATATTTGAATATAATATATATTCATTTGTATCCTTTTCCATTTCGTTAATTATTCTTATATTTTGTTCTATATATGTTTCTATTCCAGCCTTATTTTTGTACATATTTCTAGCATCTATCCCTATTCTCATTAAATTTCCTCCAATATTTAACAATCTTCCAGTATTGTTTTTAAAGTTTCTTTAGAACATTTATCCCAAGTGAATTTTTTTATTTGCTCTTGTCCAAGTTTTATTTTATCTTTTTTTTCTTTGTCAGACATTTTCAACGTTTTCTCAATTACAGTAGCTAATTCTTTATAATCCATTACATTGTTATAATATAGAGCAGCATCTCCTCCTACTTCTGGAATAGATGAAATATTACTTGTTACTACTATTGCTTCATTTGCCATTGCTTCCAATATAGGCAGTCCAAATCCTTCATAAAGTGATGGATATACAAAGGCTTTTGCATTGTGTAATAAACATTCTTTTTCTTCTTTTGATATATATCCCGCTTGGTTTATATCATTTTTGTATTTTGAAGTATTTATTGCTTCAAGTATAGGTTCATACTTCCAGCCTAAACCTCCAGCCAATATAAGTTTTAATTTACTTTGTCCATTATCTTTTAGATACTCAAAAGCTTTAATTAATGTAATAATATTTTTTCTTGGCTCTATAGTACTAACAAATAATAAATAATTCCTATCTTCTACATCAAATTTTTTTAATATATTTTTTTCTTCTTCTAAATTACACTTTTTTTCAAAATTCGTACCTTCATACACTACTCTAATTTTTTCTTCTGGTATGTTAAATAATTCTACAATATCCTGTTTTGTTGATTTCGAAACTGCAATTATGGTATCTGCATGTTTACAACTTGTTTTTAAGAAGGACTTTTGAATTATTGCATTTTTCCATTCTCCTATGTTTTTTAGCTTATGATTTGATAAATCATGCACTGTTAGAACATATTTTATATTTTCAGTATAATTATTTCTTTCAGGAAGCACATGTTGAGTCCCCCAAAATATATCCACTTTATCTTTTTTTAATATTCTTGGTAGCATAAAATATAACCATAAGGTTCCAATAGGTTTTTTATAATTTTTTGTTATAATATTTTTCTTTAAATTTACATCAATATTTATTTCTCTATTCGAATATAAAATGTATGTATTGTTTTGTTTTTCATCTTGGTTTATTTTTTTTATAATTTGTTCTATATATGTTGCTATTCCTGCTTTATTCCTATCTAATCCTCTTGCATCAATTCCTATAATTAAATTTTCTTTTTTAGTCGTATTTATATTATCTTCTGCTACATCAAAATATTTGTATGCTAATACTAATATAGCCCAAAAATAAACATATATTAAATCAGGCACACTAATTAAAAACACTATACTCATTCCCAAAATACTTAATAAAAATATTAAAGCCATACATTTGTCTTTTTTCATATTTATTATTAATTTTTTAATAACAACAAATAATAGATATATTAATGCAAAAAATCCTAGTATTCCTGTATTTACCAATATATTTGTATATAAGGTATATGTTCTGTATGAAACAAATCCAACTCCAAATATTGGTGATTGAATGTATATTTTCATTCCTACTATTTCCCTATTAGTTCTTTCCATTCCTGAATCACTTGATAGTTTATCTACTGTCATTTCTTTTAATGTATCTGATAATCTCTCCTCATTATATAAATCATCAACTTGAACTAATTTAACATTATAAATTTTCATTCCACAATATGCTAATATAAGTGCAATAATTATTGAAACTATACTAATCAATACTATATTTGTAATTATTTTTTTGTTTTCTTCTAATTCTTTATTTCTAATTCCGCTTATTAATAAGTATATGATTAGTACACCCATCAATACAGTTAATCCAACAATGGCTGTTGATGATGTCGTTAAAATAGTACAAACTATTGTTGCTATAACTAATACAGTTAATAATTTATATTCTTTTTTTAGATAATCCTCTTTTCTAAGCAACCATGGAATCAATATAATTGGTAAAAATCCTAATAAGTTTAATGAAAATACTGAAGGTTCTGTCGCAATAGAACATATTCTTTTTACACCATGCATGATTTGAGTATACCATTGATCGAATAAATTATTGTTATTAAATATAAAAGCAGGGTATTCCACTCCTAAATAATATAATATATATTGTATGAATCCCCATATAACAGCAAATACTGATCCTGCTACAAATGTTTTTAATAATTCTTTTATTTCTTTTTTATCTTTTATTGTTAAAGATAAAATCATACAAAATGCAAAATATTTTAATATTCCAATTATTTGTTTAAAAATAGATATATTAAAAGTTATAACATATTCTTCTGAATACAATTCATATGTATAGTTTGATTTTGAAACAAATAACCAAACACCACTCAATATAATTGTACATGAAAAAATTAATAAAGCGGTAAAAATCTTATTATTCTTTAATATATCTTTAATAATTTGTAAATTAATTTTTGGCTTTGATTTTATAAAATTTATTACTTGTTTTAAGCACCATAAAAACATTGGTATTCTATACATTTGTATTGCAACATTTGTTATATCTGTATTTAATATTGAACCTGCTGTAAATACTGATAAAAAAATGGTCATTTTTAATAAAAACTTTTCATTCCTAAAAAAGGCTAATACTGATACTATAACTATTATTATTCCTAAAACTGTTATGCACATTCTATCTTTTTCTCCTCCAATCACTGTCTAAACAACTCTTATTATATTTTTTTACCAGTTATTTACCTTCTCCTTATTAAATTTTTTTAAAAGTAAATTTCTGATATTATCATTTTTATTTTGCCTCTGCTACATTATTTATAATTGTCTCTGCTGTATTTTCCCATGTATATTTTTTTATTATGCTTTCATCTACTATTATTTTCTCATTTATTTTATCTTTAATTTTTTTACTTTCATTTTCTTCATCATTTAGATTTAGGTATTTTACATTTTCAGAATATATTTCATGCAATACAGGTATATCTGAAACTATAATATTTCTACATCCACATTCTATTGCTTCAAGTGGTGGTATTCCAAATCCTTCGTATTTAGAAGGAAACATAAAAGCTTTACATCTAGCATATAAAGCTTTAATCTCTCCATCATCTAATCTCCCCGTATAAATTATATTCTTGATTTCATTGTTTTCTTCTTCATCATTAAAAATTTTACTATTATTATCTCCAGATACAACAAATAATAAATCGGGATTATTTTTAGCACACTTTTCTACAAATTTAAAATTTTTATGCGGACTCTTGCTACCCAATGAAAATAAGAATTCTTTATTTTCTAATTCCAATTTTTTTATTATTTCATAATCTGCTACTACACTATTAATGTGTTCTGCTGAATTGTATGCTACTGTAACCTTATTTTCATCTATATGATAATTATTTATTATTTCACTTTTTGAGAATTCACTCACAGTAAATATATGTTTATATCTCTTTATATTAAGTCTAGTAATTATTTTATAATATGTAACAAATTTCCAGTTTAAGTGTTGTGAGTTTGTTTTAAATGAAATATCATGTAATGTTATGTATCCTGGTAGTAATACAGGAGCTATATTACATAGATTTAAAAGTGTTTTTGACTTTTGTTTTTTTACAAATATAGGCAATGAAATTTGTTCCCATAGTCTTCCTCTTAATTTTCCTATTTTTTTAGTTTTTATATTTTTTAGCTCCATATCATTTATTGCATTTTGAGGTATTAATAATATTATTTCATCTTTTAAATTCATATTATCTATAGTTTTTATTACTTCTCTAGCATATCGTTGAACTCCAGTTATTTTTTGTGTTAAAAACTTACCATTTAAGTAAATTGTCATTATTTTCTCCTCTATTCTATATCATATCATATTTTTTTCCTTTACCTTTTCATCAATAAATTGCTTAATTTTTCTTTTAAACTCAGCCTCATCAAACTTTAAAGCATGTTTTCTTAGCGTTTGCTTATCAAACTCCGTACACTCTAATTTCAACATTGCATTTTTTACATCTTCTACTGTTTGTTCTTTAAATAATACACCTGTTTTTCCATCAATAACTGTATCAAGTGTTCCTCCTCTACCATATGCAACTACAGGTCTTCCACATGCCATTGCTTCTACTGGTGTAATTCCAAAGTCTTCTTCCCCAGGAAAGAGAAGTGCTTTACATTCTGACATGTATTTTTTTACTTCTTCATCTGAAAGTCTTCCAAGAAATTTAATATTACTACAACCACTCGCCATCTCTTGTAGTTTCTCCTTTTCAGTTCCTTCCCCTGCAATTATGAGTTTTCTTCCCAATTCTTTGCAAGCTTGTACAGCTAAATCTAATCTTTTATAAGGAACTAATCTTGAAACTATTAAATAATAATCTCCATCTGTATCACTTATATCAAATAAATTACATCTAACAGCAGGATTTATTACTACAGAATCCCTTCTATAATATTTTTTTATTCTTTCTTGAACCGCAGTAGAATTTGCAATAAAGTAATCTACTCTACTACTTGATGTAACATCCCAAATTCTCATATAATGCGTTAATATTCCTATAAGTTTTTTCTTGAACTTTCCTGAATTCTTTACATACTCATCTCTTTTTTCCCATGCATATCTCATTGGAGTATTACAATAGCATATATGTATTGCATCAGGTCGTGGTATAATTCCTTTAGCACAACATGTACTACTACTCAAAATAATGTCATATTCATTTAAATCCATACTTTCAAAAGCCATTGGCATAAAAGGATAATATTTTTTATGGTTTGTTATCTTTTTATTCTTCTTTTGTAAGAAACTAGTTCTAACATCTATGTTTTTTAATCTATCATCAAGGTTGTCTGGGTTATAAATGCTTGTATATATAGGTGCTTCTGGATACATCTCATGAAAGTTTATTATTAAATTTTCTGCTCCTCCCATATTAGTTAGCCAGTCATGTACAATAGCAATTTTCATAATATATGTCATCCTTTCATTTTGATAATCTAATATTTTTATAGTTACAAATATGTTCTAATTTTTGTTTTTACTGTTTTAGATAGTATTCATATAATTCTTTAATTGTTTTTTTGATATCTGTGTTATCAAAATATTTCTTTATTTTCGTGTTATCACAGCATATGTATGGTGTATCCACTGGTCTTATTTTATCTACGTCTGTAACTATATCTATTTTTTGTGTTGATAATGAAACAATATACTCTAAAATTTCTTGCATTTGATATGCATTCCCTGAACCGACATTATATATCAACTCATCTGTATCATTTTCTAATAGAGCCTTATATACCTTCACAATGTCTCTAACATCTGAAAAATCTCTATATGCGGTTAAATTCCCAACGGCAATTGGACCTGGTTTTCCTGATTTCTCAATTTCAGCTACCTGTTTACAGAAACTTGGGATTGCAAATGTATCTAGTTGACCGACTCCTGTATGATTAAATGAACGAGTACAAACAATCTTCATTCCATATTTTTCTTTATACATTTTTGCAAAATTTTCTTGTGCAATCTTTGATATTCCATATGGATTGTTTGCATTTACTTCATCAGTTTCTTTTAGTGGTACATCTTTCATCATATACTCTTCACTTGAACCAATAAGAAGTATTTTACAATCTGGACAATATGTATGCACTGCCTCTAATAGGTTTATTGTTCCTATTACATTTACTTCCACTGTTTTATTAGGTATTTTCCATGATAGTCCTACTGAACTTATAGCAGCTAGATTAATTAGATAATCTGGTTTGAAATCTTTTAATATTGGATTTATCATGTTTTTGTTTAATATGTCCATATCTTCATATCTTATATCCGAATCAAAATTTTCTTTTTTATTAATATCACATGCTAAAATCTCATAATTGTCCTTTTTGAATATATCTATTAAATATTTTCCTACAAATCCACCTGCACCTGTAATTAATACTTTTTTCATTTTATATCAATTCCTTTCTGGTTCTATCATATGTTGTAAAAATTTTTACAAGGGCACGGTGCACCGTGCCCCTACATATTTTCCATATATTAAATTATTTATATGTGATTATAATGATTCTTTTACTAGTTTTAAATCGTTTTCTACCATTCTTTTTACTAAGTCTTCATAGCTAATTTCTCTTTTCCAACCTAGGACTTTTTCTGCTTTTGAACAATCTCCTAATAATAGTTCTACTTCAGCTGGTCTATAGAATTCTGGATTAACTTTTACTACAACTTTATCTGTTCCCTTTAGTGTAGCATATTCATTTACTCCTTCTCCATGCCATTCAATTTCCATATCTGCTGCTTTAAATGCAAGTTCAACAAATTCACGAACTGGATGTGTAGTTCCTGTTGCTATTACATAGTCATCTGCTTTATCTTGTTGTAACATTAACCACATAGCTCTTACATAATCTTGAGAATGTCCCCAATCTCTTTTTGCATTGAGATTTCCAAGTTCTAATGTATCTTGTAATCCATATTTAATATTTGCAACAGCTTTTGTTATTTTTCTTGTTACAAATTCTGCTCCTCTTCTTTCTGATTCATGATTAAATAGAATTCCTGAGCAAGCATACATTCCATAGCTTTCTCTATAATTTTTTGTAATCCAATGTCCATAAAGTTTTGCTACTCCATATGGGCTTCTTGGATAAAAAGGTGTTGTTTCTTTTTGTGGAACCTCTTGAACTAGTCCAAACATTTCACTTGTTGAAGCTTGATAAAATCTGGCTTCTGGTTTTACTCCTCTTATTGCCTCTAACATATTAGTTACACCTAAGGCATCTATTTCTGCTGTTGAAATTGGAGATTCCCATGATGTTGCAACAAAAGACTGAGCAGCCAAATTATATACCTCATCTGCTTGTGATATTCTCATAGCCATAATTAATGAAGATAAATCTGTCATATCTGCAAAAATCATTCTTACATTATCCTTTAAATGTTCTGCATTATTAAAATCTAATTTACTTTTTCTTCTTACTATTCCATATACTTTATATCCTTTTTCTAATAATAATTCTGCAAGATATGAACCATCTTGCCCTGTTATTCCTGTAATTAATGCACTCTTCATTTTAATTTCCTCCTAAAAATCGTATTTTTTTCTAAGTTCATGAACTTCTGATAAATTTTCCTTATTTCCTATTATTATAGCATCTTCTGAATTTATGCAAAAAACGTTTTCAATTCCCAAAAGAATGACTTTCTTGTTTCCTGTATATACAATATTTTCTTTTGAATCATACACATCCACATTTCCTTTAATGTAATTATTATCCTCATCTGGAATTATATATCTTTTTAAAGCAGCCCATGTTCCAACATCATCCCAGCCAAAATCACCTGGAATTACATAAACAGCCTTTGACTTTTCCATAATTGCATAATCTATAGATATGGATTCACACAAAGCATATCTTTCCTTCAAGTTATCCATATATTTAGGATTATCTATAGCTGGTAAATCTTTTAAAATCCTATATGTATCTTTACATCTCTTTTCAAATTCTCTTAATATTGTTTCTGCATTAAAAATGAAAATACCTGCGTTCCACAGATAGTTACCCGCTTCAAGATACTCTTTTGCTTTTTCTAAATTTGGCTTTTCAACAAATCTTTCAATTTTTATAGGTTTTTTTATCAATTTATTCTTTTCATTTAATGGATATTTTATATATCCATATCCTATTTCTGGTCTATTTGGTGTTATCCCTATAGTAACTATTGCATCTTTTTCTTCTTTTTCTATAAATTTTTCTCCTAACAATAAATCTTTGCAAAAGGCATCATTATCATCTATTGCTGCATCAGAAGATAATACTGCAATAGTTGCATCTTTAAATATCTGCCTTATATACAAAGTTGATAATAGAATACATGGAGCTGTATTCATTCCCATTGGTTCTATTATTATATTTTTTTCTGGTAATTCAGGTATCTGTTCTGAAACTAACCATTTATATCTTTCTGCTGTTACAATAAAAATTTTATCTATACTCATTATTTTTTTTACTCTCTCAACAGTCATTTGTATCATCGTTTTTTCGCTTATCAAACTCAAAAACTGTTTTGGTTTTTTAGACGTAGACTCTGGCCAAAATCTAGTGCCTTTTCCCCCCGCCATAATTAGTGAACATAGCATATACATACTCCTTTTCTTAAAATGTAATATACTCTTGTATTATATATATAATCTTATTAAAAAGTCAACCTATTTTTAGATTTTTTTATCTATTATTTTACAAAGAATTTTAATGAAATGAAATATATAGACGACCTTAAAATTTTAAGGTCGTCTATATATTAAACTGCTCCTTTTCTATTTAATACTGTCGTTACTGTTTTGAATATAATTTTTATATCTCCCCAAAAAGAATTGTTGTTATAATATTCCACATCTAGTTTTACTCTATCATTAAAGTTTATATCACTTCTTCCAGAAGTTTGCCATAATCCTGTTAATCCTGGTTTTAATAGAATAATTTTATTATAAGAATCTCCCATGTCTTTTATTTCTCTTTCAAGATATGGTCTAGGACCAACTAAGCTCATTTCTCCCTTTAGTATATTAATAAACTGTGGAAACTCATCCAAGCTTGCCTTTCTTAAAATTTTTCCAATATTCGTTATTCTTGGGTCATCCTTAATTTTTTTATTTACTTCATATTCTTTTCTCATTTCTTCATTCTCTGATAGTAATTTTTCAAGTTCTTCTTCTGCTCCTACTATCATAGTTCTATATTTATACATTCTAAATATTTTTCCGTTTTTTCCTATTCTATCTTGAACAAAGAATATTGATCCTTTATCTTTCGAAAATATATTAGCAATTTTTATACATATAGATAATGGCATTAAAATAATAATTCCAATAATACCTGCTAATATATCTAATATTCTTTTGGATATTTTACTAATACGACTTGCCTTCATACATACATCAACAGTTTTTTTATTAATACATATTGTTGTTGTATCATTTATTTCCACTGTTTTTCCTCCTATATTCATTATTACTTTATTCCTGTTTTTTTAATCAAAGTATCACTAATATTTTTTACAACATCAGACGCTTGATAATCTTCCTCGCTAAATAATTCTTCATGAAGTGTTACAACATTTGCCTCTAAGTTTACTGGTGCAAGATAATATATAGTTGATGGTTGATAATCTGTCCATTCATAAGGAAAACCTGAACTCCCTGTAATATTGTACTGTAGCGCTCCTGATGCTAATGACAATATTTCTGTTTTACTTAAACTTGTAACTACTTCAGGCAAAACAGTATCAATTAAGCTATTAATAGTTGTTAGATTCATTTGTTTTACCTTATCAAAAGTTTTCATTAAAACTTCTCTTTGTCTTTCTGTTCTATTTATATCTGTTCCTATATATCTTATCCTTGCATATGCTAAAGCTTGTACACCATCCAAGGTATATGTTCCTGTTTTGGTTAATTTTGAAGATTTTGTACCAGTAACATTAATAATCTCTGTAATATATGGATTGATATATTTTAAATCTGCTGAAGTTATTTCCATTTCTATTCCTCCAACAGCATTTATCACATCTACTACAACTTCAAAATTTACAGTTACATATTCTGTGATATCCAAATCTAAATTTCTATTTAAAGTAGTTAATGCCGTTTCCACTCCATAACGTCTATAAATATCTGTAATTTTATCATATTTTCCATTTTCATATGATAGATATGAGTCTCTATATACAGAAACCATTTTCACTTCCTTTGTTTCTCTGTTTATACTAATTATCAGTATACAATCACTTCCAGCATTTGTATCATACTCATTACTCCTTGCATCTATTCCAAACAAAGCAATATTCAAATATCCTGTATTTTCTATTCCTTCATTTACTTCAACATTGTTTAGAGCCTCACCTTGGTAATCTATTTTAGACAGTTTACTATATATATATCCTGCAAGAACTCCTAACATAATTATTATTGCTATTATTAATACTAATATTATTTTAACAATAATCCTTAGTATCTTGTTCTTTTTTCTTTTCTTAACACTAGTTTCTGCGTGTTTTGCCGCCTTTTTGTTTTCATTGTTTATCTTATCCATAGTTTTACTCATTCCTTTAACATTTTTTACATTATATCTTATAACTATTTTTTTATCAACTGAATTCTGCATTTTTTTACATTTTTTCTGGCATTTTTATTCCTAATAGATTTGCTCCAATTTTTAATACATTTCCTACCATATATGTTAAATAAAGTCTAGCTTGTCTCTTTTCTGTATCATCATCTAAAATCTTATTTAAATTATAATATGAGCTATACTCTTGTGCAAGGTTTATTAAATATCTTGAAAGAATTGAAGGTTCATTTTTTATAACTACATTTTTCAATGTATCTTCGAATTGATATATTAGTTTTATAATTTTTATCGCTTCATCACTTTGTAATTCTTCTATATTAATTTCTTGTACTATAGGCATTTCTTCAATACTATCCAATATACTTTTCGTTCTAACATAAATATATTGAATATATGGTCCAGTTTCACCTTGAAAATTTAAAATTGCATCCCAATCAAATATTTCATCCTTTATTCTGCTATTAGCTAAATCATTAAATATAACCGCACCTATACCAACTTTTTTTGCTGTTTCTTCTTTATTTTCAAGATTTGGATTTTTCTCCTCTATTATTGATTTTGCTCTTGAAATAGCTTCATTTAGTAATTCTTCGAGCTTTATAATATTTCCTTCTCTTGTTGACATTTTTCCTGTTTTTAGTAATACCATACCGAAGGCAACATGTTTTAGTCCATCTATATATTTTTTATCTATTCCAAGTAATTTTGCTGTCTCAAATACCTGTTTGAAATGTAAGTTTTGTTCATATGAAGTAACATATAGTGCTTTATCAAAATCATACGTACGGGCTCTATATAGAATAGCAGCTAAATCACGTGTCGCATATGTTGATGAGCCATTTGATTTTTCTATTATTATTGGAGTAGTAATCCCTGCCTTTTCAAGATTCACTATTTTCGCTCCATCTGATTCCTCTAATCTTCCTGACTCTTCTAGCTTTTCCATAACCTCTGGCATTTTATCTGTATAGAATGCCTCTCCATTCCAAGAATCAAATTTAGTTCCTAGTAAATCATATACTTTCTGAAATTCCTTTAAACTTAATTCTTTAAATGTTTTCCATAATTTTGTACAATATTCGTCTCCATCTTCTAATTTTTTAAAATTGTCTCTACACTCATTAAGTACATTTTCATCTTCTTTGCAAAGATTATTGATTCTAACATAAATGTCAGTTAATTTCTCAATTGGATTCTCATTTAAATTATATTCATCTCCCCACAATTTGTATCCTTCTATCATTTTTCCAAATTGTGTTCCATAATCTCCCAAATGATTTATTCCTATTACATTATACCCTAAATGTTTGTAAATATTATACAAGGCAGCTCCTATTACAGTTGAGCGCAAGTGTCCTATATGGAAAGGTTTTGCAATATTTGGGGCTGAATAATCTATAACTATATTTTTTCCTTCTCCTATATTAGATTTTCCATATTCTAAATTTTTAATCTCCATTTCTGTGAGAACTTGTTCTATCAGAGTATTTTTATTAATATAAAAATTTAAATATCCTCCAACAATTTCAATTTTGCTAATTATTTTCTCATTAATTTTTATATTCTCCTTTATCTCGTTTGCTATAATTGGTGGTGCTTTTTTTAAAGATTTTGCTAGTTTA
The DNA here is from genome assembly GCA_964634355.1 of uncultured Clostridium sp. Classification (GTDB taxonomy): domain Bacteria; phylum Bacillota; class Clostridia; order TANB77; family CAG-508; genus CAKPSH01. The sequence continues at coordinate 4,436 of CAZWIF010000004.1, read as the reverse complement.
AAACAAGGAAATGCATAGTCTCCCATATTTTCTTCTGGTGGAATTTCTATGTATGCATTTAATTCTTCAGCATTAATATCTGTACATTCACTAATCATTTTTGCAATTTCTATTTTAAAATCAATCATCTTACATTTCCTTTCTTAGTTTTAATTATTGTAAGGGCTTAATGTACAGCATGCCCTTTCCTCAATTTCTATAATAATGTATATCAAGTATACCACAAACATTAACGATACGCAAGTTCTCTCAAAAAATATGGCACAATGGGCACGGTGTCCCGTGCCCCCCAAAAATATATATTTTTATATATTAATCTCCTAGTGAAATTCCAATATTTCTTGCTGTCTTTACTAAATCATCGTCCATTGTAACTCTTCTTATGTTGCTGTTTTCTGTATTTCCAGATACAGCACCAATCTCTTTATTATTTCCCACAACATCTTCTAGTGCTACTGAATCTAATTTTCCATTTTTTAATACAGCTAATACTCCAAACTTTCCTTCTAATGCTAAATCCATTGCTTTTGAACCATATTTTGTTGAAAGTACTCTATCATATGCTGTAGGAGTTCCTCCTCTTTGCATATAACCTAATGTTGTATTTCTAGCCTCTAATCCTGTTAATTTTTCTAGTTGCTTTGCTACTCTTTCTCCAACTCCACCAAGTTTTGTATTATCAACACCTACTCCATTATCTCTTGTACCTTTAATTGTTATATTTCCATTTATTGGCATAGCTCCTTCTGCTACAACTACAAGACTAAATCTTTTTCCTACTTTTATCCTCTCTTTTATTTTTTCTGCCACTTTATTTAAATCATATGGAATTTCTGGTATTAGTGCAACGTCTCCTCCACCGGCTATCGCAGCTTCTAGTGCTATCCATCCAGCATATCTTCCCATTACTTCTAGTACCATTACTCTATGATGTGTTTCTCCTGTAGAATGTAACCTATCAAGAGCTTCCATTGCAACTGATACTGCTGTATTATATCCAAAAGTAATGTCTGTACAAGCCACATCATTATCTATTGTTTTTGGAACACCTATCACCTGTATTCCTTTTAATGATAAATCTCTTGCAGACTTTTGTGTACCATCTCCTCCTAATGTAAATAGACATTCAAATCCAGCCTCTTTGAAATTTTTAACACATATATCAGATAAATCTTTGTATACTATTTTTCCATCTTCTTCAGATTTATAATGGAATACATTAGAATTTGTTGAAGATCCAATAATTGATCCTCCTTTATGCAAAATTCCTGACGCTGTAGTAGCTGAATCAAGTTTAATGTAATTATTTTCTAACAACCCTTTATATCCTTCAATATATCCATAACATTCAACTCCATGATTTTCTGCTGTTTTAACAATTCCTCTTATTACAGCATTAAAGCCTGCTACATCTCCACCATTTGCTAAAATTGCTACTTTTTTCATAATAAATTTCTTCCTTTCTATTCTATATAATTCTTCTAAAAATTTTCTTTTATTATACCATTATTTTTAAAAAATACAAGAACTCTTTTTGTATCTATATAATTTATTTTCATCATATTTATTTACAAAAGGGCACGGTGCACCGTGCCCCTACATATTACATTTTATATTATAAATATACCTTCATTAATTTCATATTGCCATCTAATGTATAAGTCCCTAATTTTGCTGGAATCAAGAATACACTTCCTCTTTCTAAGTTTTTTTCAAAGTTATTTGTTTTTACACTCCCATTACCTTCTATAACTATATATGCTGTAAAAGATTCTTCATTTGATGTCTTTATAATATTATTTTTTACATTTAACATATCAATATTAAAATTATTTGAATTGTATATATTTTCTTCATCATCTAAATTATAATAATTATAAATTTCTGTCTTATTATTTAAATTAATTACATCCAATGCTTTTTGTTTATGTAATTGTCTAGGTTTTCCGTCTAAACCAGTCCTATTCCAATCATATACTCTATATGTTACATCACTGCTCTGCTGAATTTCACATATCATTACTCCGCCACAAATAGCATGGATAGTTCCTGCAGGTATTGATATAAAATCTCCTTTTTTCACATTTACATATTTTACATTATCTTCTATATTATCTACAGCTTTGCTTAGGTTTTCTTGATTTATCTCATCTTTAAATCCATATACTATTTTCGCATCATCTGTACAATCCATTATATACCATACTTCATTTTTCCCAGAATCATTTTCATATTTTTTTGCGTATTCGTCATTTGGATGAACTTGTATTGATAAATTGTCTTGTGCATCTATAAATTTTGCAAGTATTGGAAATCTGTCCATTTCCAAACATTTATTTCCAAATATCTCTTTTCTCTTACTCTTATCATTAAATAATTCATATAAATTTTCATTATTAAATGATTCGTTTAATACTTGACTTAATCCATTAGCATGAGCAGATAGCTCCCAACTTTCACCTATATTATTTTCTTCTATATTTCTATTAAAAAATTTCTTTATATTGTTTCCGCCCCATACTACTTGTTTATAGGTTGGCTTAAAAAAGATTGGTTCCATCATTTTCCTCCTCTGGGTCTAATTGTTTACATAACTTATTAAATTATAACATATTATTATAGTTTTGTAAATATCTCCTGTGCTATTCTACTAATTTTAATATTTCTTTCTTTAAAGTTTCAACCTTTTTCTCTGAATCTTCTAAATTCTTTCCTCTAACTCCTATGTAGAATTTTATTTTCGGTTCAGTTCCTGATGGCCTTACACAACACCATGCATCATCAGATAATTCATAATATAATACATTTGATACTGGCAAATCAAGCTTTGTCTTTTCCCCTGTTTTTGTATCTTTTCTTTCTTGAATTCTATAATCTCTTACAGCAATTACATCCCATCCTCCAATTTTTACTGGTGGATCATTTCTAAGTCCAGACATCATATTCTGAATTTTTGTAGCCCCATCTGCTCCTTTTAATGTAATACTTGCTAAATCTTCTTTATAATATCCATATTTTTCATATATATTTATCATTTGATCCCATAAGGTTAATCCATTTTTCTTATAAAATGCTGCCGCTTCACAAAGAGCCATTACAGCTACAACTGCATCTTTGTCCCTAGCATGTGTTCCTACTAAACATCCATAGCTTTCCTCATATCCAAATAAATACTCATATTTATGATTTTGTTCAAACAACTTTATCTGTTCACCTATATATTTAAATCCTGTTAGTACTTCAATCAATGCAATATTATATTCTTTAACTATTTTGTCTGCCATATTTGAAGAAACTATAGTTTTGATAAGTGCTCCATTTTTAGGTAGAATTCCTTTTTCTCTCTTTTGACTTAATTCGTACTCAGCGATTAAAAGTCCAGACATATTTCCTGTAAAAGATTTATATTCACCAGTTTTGGTATCTTTAGCATAAACACCCAATCTATCTGCATCAGGATCTGTTGCCAAAACTATATCTGCGTCTACCTTTTTAGCTAATTTAAGTGCTAGTTCAAATGCTTTCGGATCCTCCGGGTTTGGATAAGATAAAGTTGTAAAGTCTCCATCTGGTAATTCTTGTTCAGGAACAACATATACTTTTTCAAAACCTAATTCTTGCAAAATTCTTCTAACAGGGATATTTCCAGTTCCATGAAATGGTGAATAAACAATTTTTATATCTTTTGCCATTTCTTTTATAACATCTGAATTTAATACAAGTTTATGTAATTCCTCCATATATCTATCGTCAATTTCTTTTCCAATTATATTAAATAAGCCTTTTCTCGTTGCTTCTTCTTCTGATATTAATTTTATGTCAGCATAATCTTCGATATTATTAACTTCTGTAATAATTTGTTTATCCTTTGGAGCTGTAATTTGAGCTCCGTCTTCCCAATATACTTTATATCCATTATATTCTGGAGGATTATGACTTGCAGTTATAACAATTCCTGCTATACATCCTAATTCTCTAACTGTAAAAGATAATTCAGGAGTTGGCCTTAATGAGTCAAATAAATATGTTTTAATTCCATTAGCATTTAATATCAAGGCAGCTCTTTTTCCAAATTCAGGAGACATTCTTCTTGAATCATATGCTATCGCTACTCCTTTTCCCTGCCCATTCTCTTTTATTATGAAATTTGCCAATCCTTGAGTAGCTTTTCCAACAGTATAATAATTCATTCTATTAGTTCCTGCTCCAATTACTCCTCTCAATCCGCCTGTTCCAAATTCTAAATCTTTATAAAATCTATCTTTTATCTCTTCCTTATTATCTTTTATACTTGCTAATTCTTCTCTAGTTTTTTTGTCAAACATTTTATTATTCAGCCATTGTTCATATTTCTCTATATATTCCATATATATTGCCCCTCCTTCATCAATTTATATATAAGTTTTATCATATAATTTTATTTTTGTAAATAATTT
>CAZWIF010000003.1:3870-41082 GCA_964634355.1 uncultured Clostridium sp. | reverse complement strand
TTTTTTATATTGTGATTAAATATAATTGAGTTATATTAAATATAGTTACAATTCTCTTATCTTAATAAAAATAGCATTGAATTGTAACAACATATCAACATATTGACATATACAAAATAAATATATAAAAATAGGAGTGAGAAAAATGACAGAAGTATCAAATGCGTTTATAACGATAATTGTCATAATAATTGGAGCTATATTAATTTTTGCAGTGCCAGTTGTAGCAGTAGCAGCTAGAAATGATGTGACGTCAGCTCAAATTGTTCAAGCAGCAGTAACGGATTTTGCGGATCAAGCAAGGGAAACTGGAATAATAACAGAACAAGATTACAATGGACTACTGGAGGAAGTTGAGGCGACAGGAAATGCTTATGACCTTAATATAGAAATACAACACCTTGACGAAAATCCAGCGAAAAAAACTTCCTCAGATGTGACTGATACAGTAAAAATAGGCGAAAACGTATATTATGTAGAATATACAACACAAATTGAAGAGGCATTTGATAATTCTGCTGATGGAACTATAAGGTTAGTTGAAGGGGATTATCTTAAAGTAAGTGTAGAGAATATAAATGAAACTTTATATCAAGTATTTAAGAAACTTTTATATAATTTAAATAGCTCAGAGTTAGCAACAATATCTGGTACGCATGCAGTATTAATTACGAATTCTGCATATGGAAATTTAGCTGCTGGCGATGAAACATATACTATAAAATACATTGTAGATGGTAATGTAAAGCACACACAAACAAAATATAAAAATGTAACTCTAACATTAGAATATGTACCAACTAATTCAGATTCAACAGTTGAATTTGCTGGTTGGGCAGAAAGCCCAGATGGAGAGGTAAAATATTTAGAGGGAGGATCATATAATAAAAATGAAGATATAACATTATATGCTGTATGGACAAAGATAACATACATGGTGGCATATAAGAATAATTCTAATATTAGCAGTACTGCTTTACCAGTTTATGATAAAAGTTTAGAACCAGGTAGTAACTACATAATATGGGGAGGTAGAAGTAATCCGTCAGCCGACGGAGCAGATTTCATTGGCTGGAATACAGAAAAGGATGGAAGTGGAACACAGTATTCATCAGGAAGTACAATAACAATAACAGACAACTTAACATTATATGCAATGTGGGATTTGGAAGAATATAAATTAACATATGACGAAAATGTTAAAATATTATATGCAGTATACGTTCCTGATAGTTATAAAGGAACTGGTACTGAAACATCTTATATAAATAAGGCTCAAACATCAGTAAATTATTTAAATAGCACAGGTGGTTATTATGGAACTGTGAAGGCATTGCATAATGGAGAAATGGGTGAAATAGTTGAACTAAGAGATGAGTATGATGTAATTATAATTGACTGCTATAACTGGCAGGTATCTAATACTGGTGGAACCGCACAACAATTAAAAACCATAGCAAATGAAACAAATATAATTACTATTGGAAATGATGAGAGGTCAACTATGATTCCATTTATTTCAAAATCTACACTTCTAAATACTGGTTCTACTGCTTCTATAGATGTTAGTTTCAGTGAAACTAGTGTGGGAAAAGAAAAAATAGGAGAGATAACGATTGCTTCAGAGTCAGATAATAACTTATATATGGCTTCGTTTAATTCAAGTACGAAAAAATTATATACGGCAACATACACAGTTGATGGAGCTACATATACTGGAGATGCAATTGGACTTTATAAATATAACGACTATAATTGGATACATTGCCAAATGGGTAAGGGTAGGAACAATAAGGAATTGCTATATGCGCTTGTTAAGATAGCATATGAAGGCTGGAATGGAGAGAATAAAGCAGATAATATGCCAGTACCATTGGAAGAATCTCATGACTACACAGAGCTTGTTACAATTTCAACGAAAACTCCAACGAAAGAAGGATACAAATTTTTCGGATGGTCTGAGCAACAGACCGCAACAAAAGCAACTTATGAACCAGGAGATACATTTAGAATGCCAAACAGGGATGTTACATTATATGCAGTATGGGGAAGAGCACATACCGTAGAATATGAAGAAAACATTAAAGTGTTATATGCACTATATATCTGTCCTTCTGATGTGGGAACTACCTCTGAGACGAATCACATTACAAAGGCTCAAGGTAAGGTTGATGTTTTGAATGAAAATGATGGATGTTACGCAAAACTGGAGGTGTTCTACAGTGGTGAATTTGATGATATCTTTGCTTTAAGGTATGACTATGATGTAATTATCTTGGATAGTGAATATAGATCTATAGGTGGTTCGAGTGGCCATGGAGGAACTCTTAACTATGGAGCAGGTGCCACAAAAGAACAACTGGAAGAACTTGTGGCTACAACGAATTTAATTACTATAGGAGATGATGAGACGGGTGAAAATGTGCCTTTTGTTGAGACATATGAAACACTTACAGTGAGCCTAACTGAGACGGTGACGGAAACGAGCGAGGGACAGGAAAGGCTAGGAGGAGCGTACTCGATACCTAAGATATCACGTTCAGGATCTTCGAGTTCGGGTGTTCTTGCTTCTATGATAAAATTTAGTTCGGATACTCATGTTTTATATACAGTAAGCTATGAGACGACGGCTGGCGCAGCGTATTTAAGGGATGCAATAGGATATTATAAGTATAATGAATGTAATTGGATTCATTCACAGATTCCTGGTTACCATATCAGTGGTGATTTAATGTATAAGCTAGTTGAATTAGCATATGAGGGTTGGGATGAAGAAAACAAAGTAAAAAATATGCCAGAAAATGAATTATATACTTATGGAGAAACCGTGACTGTGTCAGATACCCCAACTAGAGAAGGTTATACCTTACTAGGGTGGTCTGAAGATAGAACAGCATCTACACCAACATATAAACCGGGTGACACCTTTGTGATGCCGAATGATGATGTGACATTATTCGTGATATGGGGAAGGGCACATACTGTGGAATATAAAGAAAATGTTAAGGTATTATATGCAGTATATAGTAGTTGGAGAAGTACTAGTGATGAAGAAAAGGTGAATTATTTAAATAGTATTGATGGATATAGTGCCACATTGATGACAATTTATAAAGGAAAGTTTAATGAAATAGTAGCATTGAAAAATGATTATGATGTAATTGTAATTGATGCTAGTTATAATGAAATTAGTACATTTGGAGGTACTGCTAGCCAAATAATAGAAATAGCGGCTGCGACAAATCTAATTACTATTGGAGATGATGAAACAAGTAATATGATTCCTTTTATTTCGAGTTACACAGAGGTTAGCGGAGCAACGACAACATCTGTAACAGAAACTACTGTGGGTAATTCAAGAATAGGAAGTGACCAAACAGTTTTAAATTTAGTGCATTCAGACTATGGTACTTGTGTACAATTTAATGCAAGTACGAAAGTATTATTTACAGGGAAATATTATTATACTTCTAGTAAAGAAGAAATATCTACGGGAGATATAATTGGATTTTGTAAATATAAAGGAGCTAACTGGATACATTCTCAAGCACCAGGAAAAAGAATAAGTGAAGAATTAATGTATAAGCTAGTTGAATTAGCATATGAAGGTTGGGGCAAAGAAAATAAAGTGTATAATTTGCCAACAGATGAAAAATATGCATATGGAGAGACTGTGACTGTATCAACTTCTCCAACTAGAGATGGATATACTTTACTTGGATGGTCAGAAGACGAGAGTTCTGCAACCCCAACGTATAGACCTGGATCTACTTTCGTGATGCCTAATAAAAATGTAACATTATATGCTATTTGGTCTTCAAATAGGTAAATAGAGGAAAAACCAAAAATTATTATTTTTAAATATGATTTGTACATTAGGGAGGAATGATTTTAGTAATGTCATATAAAAATGATAGATTAGAAGAGTTTAATAATTATTTAAAAAATAGAAAAGTTGCTATAATAGGACTTGGAGTGAGCAATATCCCTTTGTTGGACTATATGTATGATAAAGGAGCTAAAGTTACTGTCTTTGACGATAGGGAAATTTCTAAAATACCTAAAGAGGCATTGGAAAAAATAAATAAATATAATATTGATTTTAATTTTGGAAAAGATAATTTAAAGAAATTAAAGGGTTTTGATATTATTTTTAGAGCTCCAAGTTGCCTGCCAACTCTTCCAGAATTACAACAAGAAGTAGAAAGAGGAGCAATTCTTACATCTGAAATAGAAATGGTATTACAAATGAGTCCTTCAACAATAATTGGTGTTACTGGAAGTGATGGAAAAACAACTACAACAAGTCTAATATATGAAATATTGAAAGCAAAAGGATACAAATGCTTTTTAGGAGGAAATATAGGAACTCCACTATTTACTAAAATAGAAGAAATGAAACCAGAGGATATAGTAGTGCTTGAAATGAGTAGTTTTCAGTTAATGGGAATGGAGGTTAGCCCACAGGTATCTGTAATTACTAATATTTCTCCAAATCATCTAAATATACATAAAGATTATGAAGAATATATTGAAGCAAAGAAAAATATTTTTAGATATCAAGATAAAGAGGGAAAAGTTATATTAAATTATGATAATGAGATTACAAAAAAAATAGCAAAAGAAGCTAGGGGAAAGATTAAGTTTTTCAGCAGTAAAGAGAAATTAGCAGATGGTGTTATTTTAGATGATGGTATAATAAAAGAATGCAAAGATAGGATAAGAAGACATATTTTAGATACAAAAAATATAAAGTTAAGAGGAAAACATAATTATGAAAATATTTGTGCAGCCATTGCAGCAACTGCGGATTTAGTAGATGTAGATACACAAATTAAAGCTATTTCAGAGTTCGATGGTGTAGAACATAGACTAGAATTTGTAAGAGAAATTAATGGAGTAAAGTGGTATAATGATTCAATTGGAACAAGTCCAACAAGAACTATGGCAGGACTCAATGCCTTTGATGAGGACATTGTTTTAATTGCTGGGGGATATGATAAGCATTTAGATTATACACCACTTGCAAAGCCTATATTGGATAAGGTTAAAACTTTAATATTAATGGGGCAGACAGCTGAAAAAATATTCTATGCAGTAAAAGAAGAAGAAGATTTTCAAAACAAGAAGATAGTGACATATATGTGTGAAACTTTACAAGACACTGTAAGAATTGCAAATAAAGTGGCAAAAAAAGGACAGATAGTATTATTTTCTCCTGCTAGTGCAAGTTTTGATTTATTTAAAAACTTCGAAGAACGCGGAGAAAAGTTTAAGGAATTAGTTAATAAGATATAAACAAAAACGGTCGCACTTAGGTGCGACCGTTTTGTCAAAAGAAATGATTAGCCATCCCGTGGAATTCCCCATATTTTTCAGGGGAAACCATTTGTAATAAGGCTAACACTCCATTCCCGAGGCATCTCAGTTCATGTTTACACAGGAATGAATAATGCCCTACAAAATAAAGCTCGAACATGTTGAACAATATAAATAATGCATATTCAGCATCACATGCGGGAACTTTTGAATTATGCACAGCATCAATTACTTTGCCACAGCAAACAAACTTAATGCTGAAGCCGTTTGCAATAGGGAATACTTCCAAGCTGCAAATTACCTGTTCGAACTGAGCACCAAATGGGGTGCTCAACCACGGTTTATACTTCCGGGGGTAAGTGAGAAATTCGATAACAGGAAGAACTAGTTCCTCTTGGAAATTTTCGATAAAATCCATTGCCTCACTTGTCATTAGTGATACCTCCTTTGTATCATGACAACAATAAGCTTATACTACTTGAGTATATTATGAGCTTATATATTATATCATAAAAAAATTATTAAATCAAATATGCACAGTTTATTTATAATAAGAATACAATATACAAAATTACAATATTTATTTTAATGCTGTGAATTGTATTATATGAAAAGGAGGAATAATATTTTTATGTATAATTCGAATTATGAGGAATATATGCAAAATGTATTAGGATATAGCTTAAGGCCGAAAAATACATATCAGATGCCAGATTCTATGTATGAGATGTCACAAGTAGATAATTATGAAGACATTGATTTAGAAAGCTTTTATCCCGATATATACAGAATGATATATCCAATGGTACAGAAGGTATGTATGAAGACAACAAGTATAATAAATGAGGAAACCATTGATAGTATGACAAATGAAGTATATCTAGCTATGGAGGGGGAAGAAACAAGACAAGGAAAGTTAAGTACAAATACTAGTAATGGAGCAAGAATAGCAGGTACAGCGAATACAAATAAATTAGAGGAGACAAGACAACAAAATTTCCAATTAAGAGATTTGATAAAAATATTGATAATAAGGGAATTGTTAAGAAGACGTAGAAGACCAGGGATAGGGAGACCGCCTATGAGACCAAGATATATTGAAAAATTTTACAATATATGATAAAATTCTATGCATATACACTAGAAAGGAATGGAATTTAAGGTGGATAGTAACGAAGAAATAGAAATACAGAGAGAATATATTGAAAAAACACGTAAAGTAAATGAAGGAAAAAAGTTGAGATATAGTATTTTAACTATGGGATGTCAATTAAATGAAAATGATTCCGAAAAGCTTTGTGGTATGATTGAAAAAATGGGGTATACAAAAATTGAAGATGCAAAACAATCGGATTTAGTAGTTATGAATACTTGCTGTGTTAGAGAGAATGCAGAGGATAAGCTTTTTGGAAAATTAGGAGAATTAAAAAAGGTAAAAGAGGAAAAGGGGATTATTATTGCTATTGGGGGATGTATGATGCAAGAAAAGCATATACAAGATAAACTTAGGAAGAGTTACCCTTATTTTGATATTATATTTGGAACCCATACTTTGCACAAATTTCCAGAGGATTTATATAATGCATTGAATGAAAAAAGAAGAATTGAAGATATCATTGATGTAGATGGAAGAGTATATGAAGATATACCGATTAAGAGAAACGATGATTTAAAGGCTTCTGTAACGATAATGTATGGTTGCAATAATTTCTGTAGTTATTGCATAGTGCCATATGTTAGAGGAAGAGAAAGAAGTAGAAGACCTGATAATATAATTGAAGAAGTTAAAAACCTTGCAAATCATGGATATAAAGAGATTACTTTATTAGGACAAAATGTAAATTCATATGATGGAGGAGAAAACTATAATTTTGCAAATTTATTAAGAGATGTTAATAAAATTGATGGAATAAATCGAATAAGATTTGTTTCACCTCATCCAAAGGATTTTACAGATGATGTAATAAAGGCAATTAAAGAATGTGAAAAAGTTTGCAAAATAATACATTTGCCATTACAATCAGGAAGTACAAAGGTGTTAAAGATTATGAACAGAAAATATTCTAAAGAACAATATTTAGAATTAGCAAAGAAAATAAAAAAGGAAATACCAGAAGTAGTATTTTCAACTGATATAATAGTTGGATTTCCTGGAGAAACAGAGGAAGATTTTGAAGATACATTAGATGTCGTAAGACAAATAAAGTATGAGCAGGTATATATGTTTATATATTCTAGAAGGGTAGGAACTCCAGGTGATAAAATGGAAAATCAAGTGCCAGAAGATATAAAACATAAAAGATTTGATAGATTAAAGGCTTTGGTAGAAGAGCAAACAAGTGAGAATAATGATAAGTATATTGGAACAGTCCAAAAGGTTTTGGTAGAGGGAACTAGCAAAACTAATGATGAAAAGTTAACAGGAAGGACCGATTCTAATAAGGTAGTTATTTTTGAAGGAAGCAAAGATTTAATTGGAAAAATAATTAATGTTAAGGTTGTTAGGAACGGATTGTGGTATTTACAGGGGGAAATAATATAAAAATAACAGTAATATTTGAAAAAAATTATAATATATGTTATAGTAGGTTGCGTAATAAAAGTATACGTAACTTTGAAAGGAAAGAGTAAAAATTTGTACCTAAAGAAAGGAATGATAGTAATATGGAGGAAATAATTGGAATAATTATGGCAGCAGGAAAAGGAACTAGAATGAAGACGGAGAAGGCTAAGTGCGTACATAAGATATATGGTAAAGAAATGGTTAAAAGAGTAGCTGAAACAGCAAGGGCAGCTGGGGTAAATGAAATTATAACTGTTGTTGGGCATAAAAGAGAACAAGTAGAAGAAGTTCTAGGTGATACTGTTAAATATGCATATCAAGACGAATTATTGGGTACAGGAGATACTGTAAAAAGAGCATTGCCTTATCTAAAAGAGAGAAAAGGTAAAGTAGTTGTGTTAAATGGAGATGTTCCTATCATGAGACCTTCAACTTTAAGAAATTTGATAGATAAGAGTATAAAAGATAAAGAATTTGCAACAATTTTAACTGCAATTTATGAGAATCCGACAGGTTATGGAAGAATAATAAGAGACATTGGAGGAAATATAAAGGCAATTGTAGAAGAAAAAGATGCAAATGAAGAAGAAAAATTTATAAATGAAATAAATGCAGGAATTTATTGTTTTGATATTGAGGAATTAATATTAGCATTAGAAAAATTAAAGCCTAATAATGCACAAGGAGAATACTATTTAACAGATGTTGTAAGAATAATGAATGAAAAAGGATTAAAGACTGGTGCAGTCATTGTAGAGGATAATACAGAAATATTAGGAGTTAATGATAGAGTTCAATTAGAATTAGTAACACAAGTTTTAAAACTTAGAATTAATACAGAATTGATGGAAAATGGTGTGACAATAGAAGATATGAATTCTACATATGTTTATGATGATGTTGAAATCGGAACTGATACAGTAATTCATCCCAACACTACGATTAAATCAGGGGTAAAAATAGGAAAAAATTGTGAGATTGGTCCTAATGCTTATATAAGAGAAGGATGTGAACTTGCAAATAATGTCAAAATTGGAAGCTTTGTTGAAATAAAGAAGGCGACAATTGGAGCTGGAACTAAAGTACCTCACTTAAGCTATATGGGAGATTGTGAAATCGGAAAGAAAACGAATATTGGTTGTGGAACAATTACATGTAATTATGATGGAAAGAATAAACATAAAACTGTAATTGGAGATAAAGCTTTTATAGGTTCAAATGTTAATCTAGTTGCTCCAGTAAATATAGGAAACGAGGTTCTGGTTGCAGCAGGCTCTACAATAACAAAAGATGTACCAGATGAAGCTTTGTCAATAGCAAGAGAAAGACAAATTAATAAAGAAGAATGGAATAAAAATAAGAATAAATAATATATCTTTTGGGCACGGTTTACCGTGCCCTATTGTAATTAAAATAAAAAAAATTAATATAATATATTATATTAATTTTATCGGGAGGAACAAGGTTGAAAAATAATTACATTTAATTCTTTTCCAACTACATTTGTGCCTTTAGAAAGGAATGTGATAAAAAATGAATAAAATATATTATTTTGACCATGCAGCTACAACAGCTGTTGATGAAGAGGTCTTAAAAGAGATGATACCATATTTTGAGATTAGTTATGGAAATCCATCATCTGCTTATACAATAGGAAGACATAATAAAATGGCTATTGAAAATGCAAGAAAGAAAGTTGCTATAGCAATAAATGCACAGCCTAATGAAATATATTTTACTGGCTGTGGAAGTGAAAGTGATAATTTAGCATTAAAGGGAGTAACATATGCAAGCAATAAAAGTAAGAAACATATTATTACAACTAAAATTGAACATCACGCAATTTTAAATACATGTAAAACATTAGAAGAAGAGGGTATTGAACTAACATATCTAAATGTGGATAAAGATGGAAAGATAAATCTACAAGAACTAGAAAATTCAATAAAAGATTCAACTATTCTAATATCTGTTATGACTGCAAATAATGAGATTGGTACAATTCAACCTATAAAAGAAATTGGCACGATTGCACGAAAACACAAAATTTTATTCCATACAGATGCTGTTCAAGCAATTGGAAACATCAAAATGAATGTGGAGAAAATGAATATTGATTTGTTATCAATGTCAGCACATAAATTTTATGGACCAAAGGGAGTAGGAGCATTATATGTTAGAAATGGAGTAGAGTTTAAAGAAATACAAGATGGAGGTCATCAAGAAAAAGGAAAGAGAGCAGGAACAGAAAATGTTGCGGGCATAGTTGGAATGGGAAAGGCAATAGAATTAGTATATGAGAATATTGATGAGTATAATAAAAAACTAATAGAGCTAAGAGAATATTGCATAGAGGAATTAGAAAATAAAATAAAAAATATTAAAATTAATGGATCAAGAAAGGATAGATTGCCAGGAAATGTGAATGTTTCTTTTTTGGGGCAGGATAGTTCAGAATTATTATTGAAACTCGATAAAAAAGGAATATGTACTTCAGCTGGCTCAGCTTGTAATACAGGGGAAGCCAGTCCATCCCATGTGTTATTGGCAATTGGATTAAATGATGAAGAGGCTGAAGGAACATTAAGAATTACATTTGGAAAAGAGAATACAAAAGAGGATGTGGATTATTTAATAAATAGTATTCTAGAGGTTAGAAATTAGAAATTATTGTCACTCATGAGTATAGTACTTTGTTCCTCTACAACAAAACATCAATAAAGTGTCACATCTACAAATTACATAATTTATCTAAAATATTACATTTTTGTAATATTAGACGAAATTCACATGTAAAAAATATGAAATATATTGAAAAAAATTTTCTTTTATGGTATAAGTGATATATAATAAAATAGAATGAAGGATTGTATGAAAAATATTAAAGATTATAACTTAGATGAATTAAAGGAAGAAATGGAATCTATTGGAGAAAAGCCTTTTAGGGCAGAGCAAATATTTAAGTGGATATTTGTTAATAATGTAACAGACTTTAATCAGATGACAAATCTTTCACTTGAATTAAGAGAAAAACTAAAAGAAAATTATACTTTAGATATTTATAAAATTATAAAAAAACAAGAATCAGTAGATGGAACTAAAAAATATTTATTTGATGTGTTAGATGGAAATGCAATTGAGACAGTTCTTATGGAATATAAACATGGATATAGCTTATGTGTCTCATCACAGGTTGGATGTAGAATGGGATGTAAATTCTGTGCTTCAACAGGAATTGCTTTTATTAGAAATCTTACTGCTGGTGAAATTGCAGAACAAATTTTAGCTGTACAAAGAGATGTTAAAATTAAAGTATCAAATGTTGTTTTTATGGGGATAGGAGAGCCTTTCGATAATTTTGATAATGTGATGAAAGCAATAAAGATTATTAATAATCAAAAGGGACTAAATATAGGCGCAAGACATATAAGTGTTTCTACATGTGGTGTTGTTCCTAAAATATATGAAATAGCAGATATGGATTTACAATGTACATTATCGATATCTCTACATGCAACTAATAATGAAAAAAGAAGTCAAATGATGCCAATAAATAGTAAGTATAATATTGAAGAATTAATGAAAGCTTGTAGATATTACATAGAAAAAACCAACAAAAGAATATCTTTTGAATATGCATTAGCAAAAGATAACAATGATAATTTAGAAGATGCTAAGGATTTAGTAAAATTATTAAAAGGAATGTTATGCCATGTAAATCTAATTCCAATAAATAAAATTGAAAATGGAAAATTCGATACAAGTAAAATTGAGAATGTTATGAATTTTAGAGATTATTTAAATAATCATGGAATAGTGGCTACAATTAGAAGAGAGCTTGGAGACGATATAGAAGCAGCATGTGGTCAATTAAGGAGAAAAGAAGGAGGCAATGGATGAAGGTTTTTTCAGGGACAAGTGTAGGAAGAGTTAGAGAAAAAAATGAAGATTACTATTATGTAAGCCAAGATGACCTTAAACTTTTTATAGTAGCAGATGGAATGGGACGGATATAATGGTGGAGAGATTGCTAGTAAAATTGCAACAGAAACTGTAAAGAGATTTATAGAAAATAACATAAAAGAAACAGAAGGAAAAAAAGATGAAGTTTTAGACATGATTCGCAATGCTATGGAATATGCTAATATGGTAGTATATGAAAAATCTCTGGAGAATGAAGAACTTGCAGGAATGGGAACTACTATGGAAGTTTGTTTATTTATAAAGGGAAAATTATATATTGGACATATTGGAGATAGTAGAATTTATAGAATCAGACGAGGTGTAATGCAAAAGTTAACAGAGGATCATAGTTATGTTCAAGAGTTGGTAAATGAAGGGACAATAACCCCAAAAGAAGCGGAACATCATCCTAAAAAGAATATGTTAATGAAGGCTTTAGGATGTACACCATTTGTAGAGCCAGACGTTATAGAAAGAAGTGCTCAAAGCGGAGATATTATTGTAATGAATACAGATGGCTTAACCAATATGGTTGCTATTAAAGATATTCAGCAAATAATAACTCAGGAGTCAGATAACATTGCAAACGAGTTGATTGAGAAAGCAAACATTGCTGGAGGCATAGATAATATAACAACAGTAATTATAAAGATTTAATATGTATAAAATAAAATCTTAGGAGGTTTAAGAGATGGGGCTAGAAGGTAGAATATTAGGCAATAGGTATGAACTAATAGAACAAATAGGAAATGGGCGGAATGGCAATGGTATATAAGGCCAAATGCCATGTACTTAATAGATATGTAGCAGTAAAAATCTTAAGAGATGAATTTACTACTGATGAAGAATTCATAAAGAGATTTAATACAGAAGCACAAGCTGTGGCTAGTTTAACACATCCCAATATAGTATCAGTGTATGATGTTGGACATGAAGGAAATCTATACTATATTGTAATGGAATTGATAAAAGGTAGGACTTTGAAGGAAATTATAGTGGCGGAAGGGGCTCTCGCCTGGAAATGGTGTGTGAACGTAGCTATACAAATTGCATCAGCACTTGAAACAGCTCATAAAAATAATATAATACATAGAGACATTAAACCACACAATATAATTATTACTGAGGATGGAATGGCTAAAGTTACAGATTTTGGAATTGCAAAGGCGGTTTCCAATTCTACAATTACTGCATTTGGAACGACAATGGGGTCTGTACATTACTTTTCCCCTGAACATGCAAGAGGTGGATTTACAGATGCAAAATCAGATTTATATTCTCTCGGTGTAGTTATGTATGAGATGCTTACAGGAAGGGTACCGTTTGATGCAGATACTCCAGTCTCAGTAGCATTAAAACATATACAGGAGCAACCACAAGAACCAATTTCCATAAATCCAACAAT
Organism: uncultured Clostridium sp.; assembly: GCA_964634355.1. GTDB lineage: Bacteria > Bacillota > Clostridia > TANB77 > CAG-508 > CAKPSH01. Next base: position 27,832 of record CAZWIF010000003.1, on the reverse strand, counting down.
TCCACAAGCAGTAAATAAGATTGTAATGAAAGCAATGCAAAAAGATGCGAGTTTAAGATATCAAAATGCGGGAGAAATGTTAAGAGATTTGAGTATGGCTTTAAAAAATCCAGATGGAGATTTTGTTAATATGAATAGTAATATTAAGGACTATTCAACGCAAACTATATCAACAATATATACAAAACCATTAGAAGATAAAGTAAAGGAAAAGGAAAAAAGAATGAACGAAGAAAAAAAGAAAAAAAATAAATTTTTTGCTTTTATAGGAAGACATAAAGTATCTTCAACTATAATAGGATTAATAGTATTATTTATTTTAACTATGTTAATAACTAATCTTGTAATTAATGTAATAACACCTAATGATGTTTTACTTCCAGACTTAGTTGGATTAACTTTGGAAGAGGCTACAGAGAGGGTTGAAGAGGCAAAACTAAAAATTGAAGTATCAGAAGAAAAATATGATACGGAGGTAGAGGAAGGCAAAATAATTTCTCAAGATCCAGCATATCAATCAAATTATAAAATTAAAGAAAAAACAACTATAAACGTTGTAGTTAGTCTAGGACAGAAGATAGTGACAGTTCCTAAAGTAGTAGGAATGACAATGGAGGAAGCTGTTGAGGCTCTTGAAGAATTAGATTTGGTAGTTGAAATAGTAGAAGAGCCTAGTAAGAAAGTTGAGGAAGGGTATGTAATCAGTCAAGATGTTCCAGAAAATACTGAAGTTGGTGCAGGTTCAAGTGTAACAATTACAGTAAGCACAGGTGTTGAAACCAGTATTGTTCCAAATGTTGTAGGAAAGACTGAGGCAGAAGCAAAAAAATTGATTGAAGAGGCAGGACTAACATTAGCAGCCACAAAGACAACAGAAGATACTTCAAAAGATAATGGTATAGTATTATCACAAACTTTAGATGCAGGAGAGACTGTGGAAAAAGGCTCTAATATAACAATAACCGTAAATAAAATAGAGGAATTAATAACAGGAAATATTACGTTAAATTTAAAATCATTATTAGGAAGTAGTATAGAATATGATGAATCAACAGATGATGATGGAAATGTTACAAAAACAGCAAAAAAATCATCAGTAAAAATTGTAGCAGGTGATGATACTGTATATTCACAAACGGTTTCACAAGACAACACTAATATAACGACAACAGTTACAGGAAAAGGTACAGTGACAATAAAAGTTTATGTAGATAACGTATTAAAGAAAACAACAACGATGAATTTAAACACAACAACATCATTAACAATAGAATAATGTAGGGGCACGGTGCACCGTGCCCTAAAAAGAACATTAAAAGAAATGGAGAATAAATGCAAAAGGGATTAATAATAAAAAATGTAACAAATACATATTATGTAAAATCCAACAATAAGATATACAAGGGTACAGCAAGAGGAAAATTTAAACAGACAGATTTAATACCTACTGTTGGAGATAATGTTCAAATTGAGATTTTAGACGAAGAGAAGAAAATAGCAGTAATAGAAGAGATAACCCAAAGAAGAAACATTATAAGTAGACCTAAAGTGGCAAATATAACAGAAATTATATGTGTCGTTTCAACAAAATTACCTAAACCAGATTTGTTAATGTTAGACAAACAATTAGCAATTACTGAGTATATGGATATAAGACCAATAATTGTTGTGAATAAAAAAGATTTAGATGAAAATATGGCATTAAATATTAAAAAAGAATATTTTAATATCGGATATAAAGTAGTATTGACAAATGCTTTAAATGGAGAAGGAATAAAGGAAATTGCGAAGCAAGTGGACAATGAAAAGATAAAAAAACAAGAAGATAAAATAATTGTCTTGTCTGGCAATTCGGGAGTGGGAAAATCTTCTATTATAAATTCTATCTTAAATAAAGAGGTTTCAAAAGCAGGTGATATAAGTTCTAAAAATAAGAGAGGAAAAAATACAACGACAATTACTAGTTTATATGAGATTGAAGAAAATATATATCTTGTAGACACACCTGGTTTTGCTACTTTAGACATAAATGAAATCGAATCAAAAGACTTGGATAAGTATTTTATAGAATTCAGAAATCATATAGAAGAATGTGAATACCAAGGTTGTTCTCACATTAAAGAAGAAAATTGTGGAATAAAAAAAGCTTTAGAAGAGGGTAAGATATCAAATGATAGATATCAAAGATATGTAAAAATATATGGAGATTTAAAATATAAGGAGGAACATAAAAAATGGTAGAAGTGTCTACATCAGTATTAAATGTTGAAAGAAATAATGCAACTAGAACTTTTTATAATTTAGAAACGGCTCATACAGATTATTTCCATATAGATGTAATGGACGGAAAATTTGTACCGAACCACACATATGAATTAATGAAGGAATATGCTACAACTATTAAACAGATTACCAATATTCCTTTAGATATACATTTTATGACATATTTTGTAAAAGATAATATTAATCAATACATAGATTTAGAACCAAATATAGTTACTTTTCACATTGAAGCAGTTAAATCTAAAGAAGAGACAATGGATGTAATTAATTTTATTAAAGAAAATCATGCTAGAGTTGGAATTGCAGTTAAACCTGCTACTAATATAGAAGACATTTACGAATTTTTACCATACATTCATATGGCGTTAATAATGACTGTAGAACCTGGATTTGGAGGGCAAGGGTTAATACCTGAAACTTTAGATAAGGTAAAAAAACTAAAAAAATATATAGATAAAAATAAATTAGAAGTGGACATCGAAGTTGACGGAGGAATTAACATAGAAACAGCTGAAGAGGCGAAAAAAGCAGGTGCTAATATTTTGGTTTCTGGTTCTGCTATTATAAAATCTGATAATTACAGTGAGATAATATCAAAGATAAAAAAATAAAAAAATTAAGAAAAAACTATTGAATAAAAAATGAGATTATGATAGCATGATTTTATGAAAATAATAAAAAAGGAGAGAGTCAAATGAAGAAAAAAATTAGTGTAATAATATTATTGTTATTACTTATGATTACTATTTTATGTACTTTTAGTTATGCAACAGAAATAGGAGAAGATGATGTATTAATTTCTTTAGAAGATGAGGAGGATGAAACATCAGAAACAGATGAAACAAACACATATGATTATGATGTAACTTATGATGACATATATGTATTTCAAGATGAAGATTACGTAATGGATGAAATTGTAGATGGAAATGCATTTATCTTTGTAAATGGAGATGTAACTGTTACAGGAGAAATAGCTGGTTCTATGTATATTATTTCCAATGGAACTGTTGAACTTACAAAAGAATCCTATGTGGCAGATGCATTATTTATAATGGCAAGAAGTATAAAAATCGATGGAATAGTATATGATATATATGCAATATGCGATGATTTTGAAACAATGGAAAATGCATATATATGTAGAGATATCAAAGTTATGGCTACAAATGCTAAGTTGTTAGGATTTATTTATAGAGATGTATATCTAAAAGCAGGAAATGTAGAAGTTCAAGATGATGAATCAGCATTAACTATTTATGGAGATTTTAATTATACAAGTAAACAAGAAGCTGAAGGATTAGAAGATGTAGTGTTGTATGGAGAAATAAACTTTAATTTAGAGGAAGAGACTGAGGAAGAAATTGTATCAGTTTCAGATATAATAAAACAATATGTTTTAAGTGCAATTACATCTTTAGTTTATGTAATTGTAGTGTACTTAATATTAAAACTAATGTCTCCAAAGTTTATAGAGAATGTCGGAAAAGATTTAAAAGAAAAAGGAATAGTGGATTTTGTAATAGGATTATTAGTTTGGGTAATAGGAATACTTGCTTTAATAATATCTTTTATATTACTATTTACAAGTATTGGAACACCAATTTCTATAATTGCTTGGATTATAATGGTTACAGTTGTATATATTAGTTCAGCTGTGCTTTCAATTGCAATATGGGGAGTAGTTAAAGAAAAAGTAGAGAAAATTAAAGAGAATAAAGCTACAGAAGTATGTACACTTTTAGGTATTGCACTATGTCTATGGATATTACAAAAGATACCTTATGTAGGTGAAGTATTTGGATTTATAATTATAACCACAGGAATGGGATTAATAATTAGAAATATTGTAGACAGAAAAAAATTAGAAACACAGGAAAAAGCAGATACAACTGTTCAAGAATAATTGATAACAAAAAAACTAGGATTTCGAAATCCTAGTTTTTTTGTTGCTCAAGAAAATAAGCACAATTTTGATTTGGAGTGATTTTTTGAATAGTAATGTTTTCAAAACAACATTTCCCGTTTTTTTGATAAATACAATTAGAAGAACAATTAATATTTGTCAAAATCATCACCTCAAATACATAGTATATTAAGTTTTCAAAGAATTATTCCAAGTTTTGCAAAATTTATTGATTGTACAAGATGAGCATTTGGGGTTACGAGCTGTACAAGTTTTTCTACCATGCCATACAAATAGATGATTAACATCTTTTAAATATTCAGAAGGAAAAATTTTTATAAGGTCTTGTTCTATTTTTGAAGGATCTGACTGTTTAGAAAGTCCAATTCGATTAGAAATCCTTTTACAATGTGTATCAACTGCGACACCATGAGCAATTCCAAAGACTTCTAAAAGTATAACATTGGCACTCTTTCTACCAATTCCAGGCAATGTTAAAAGATCCTCCATATTTTTGGGAATTTCCCCATTGAAATCAGAAACTATTTTTTGCGCACATGCTTTAATGTTTTTGGCTTTATTTTTATAGAAACCACAAGGATGTATAAAATTTTCTAATGTAGAAATATTAATCTTCGAGAAATCCTCAGGAGAATTATACTCTTTAAATAGTGCAGGGGTGGTTTTATTTACTCTTTCATCAGTGCATTGAGCAGAAAGCATCACAGCAACAACCAATTCAAAAGGATTGGTAAAATCAAGACTGCAGGTTGCATCAGGATATGTTTTTTTTAAAATATTAATTAATTCTACAGAATTTGTTTTCATAATTATCACCTTTTTACGTAAATTAAATATAATATATTATCAGGAGGTAATAAAGTAGATTATGTCTAAATAGGGAGAAATTTCGAACTAAATTTCTCAAAATCACACCTCGGGAAGGAAAGAAAAAATTATGTTGAAATTTTTAAGAAAAACCTTAGCAGTTTGTATGATTGGATTTGGGTTAGGCATCTTACTAGTCTTATTACTTCCCCTAACAGGCTGGTTATTTATTATAGGAGTAGCCGTTGTCATTGTTGGATTATTATGGCTATCATGCTAAAAAATGATAACTGCTAATTTATGTTATTAATTTAAATCTATGATTTAAGAAAGGAGTGATAACAAAGCATGACCATTGTTGTAAAAAAAGTTCCAAAATTCCTTAGAGGATTTGTGAAACTAATATTTGGAATCAAGGACTAAAATTATAATAAATCTAAAGGGATATACATAAGATATTATAAAAGCAGAATTAAAATAAGATGACTGGCAACAGTCATCTTTATTTTAAACTCGATTAACTTTTCCAGCACGCAAGCACTTAGCACAAACTTTTACTTTTTTTGGTTGCCCATCAACCATAATAGTAACTGTTCTTAAATTTGGCTTCCATGTTCTAGAAGTTCTACGACTTACATGAGAACGAGCTATACTTATCTTATTACCATTACTAACTGTTTTATCACAAATTGCACATTTTGCCATTTAAATTGCACCTCCAATAATTGTAAAATAAACTGACTAAATAATAGTCTAACATAAAAATAAAAAAAATACAAGACTTTTGAAAAAAAAGTTTGCATTTTATGAAAAAGTATGTTAGAATATCAAAGTAACAAAAGTGAGAGAAAATATTTTTTTACGACCAAAGAAAACTTTATAGAATAGGAAAGGGTGTATTAGTTATGATAGTATTAAAATATCTAACTTTAGGAATATATGCAGTAATATGTTTAGCATTAATTATATTAACAATAGTTCAGAATAAAGATGATTCAGGAGCCTCATCAACAATTACAGGTTCATCATCAAATAACTTTTATAATCAAAATAAGGGAAAGACAAGAGAAGGAAGAATGAAAAAATGGACGATAATATTGGCAGTAGCGTTTGCAATATTGACAGTAGTATCTTCTATTTTCTATATTGCGTAATAAAATGAAACAAGGGGACGGGGTTTTTGTTTTGCGGGTTTGAAGCTTTGTTTATGCTAATCCGGCTGAAAGTTGCAAGACAAAAACCCCGTCCCTTGTCTCATCAATAAAAACTGAAAAATTTAACAAAAATAGTTGTAAAATGTGATATAAATTGATATACTTATATAGTAAATGCTATCTTATATTAAAACAAGGATATGCATAAAATAAGTTTTGAGGAGGAAAAAGATATGGAAAACGAAGAAAATATCAATGAAGAAATAATAGATGAAGTAGAAGAAAACAATGATACAGGAGTGGAAATATCAGATGAAGTGGTTGCCGTAATTGCAGGTATTGCAGTTTCAGATGTACAAGGAGTAGCTGGAATGGCAAAAGGATTTGCTGGAGGAATAACAGAGGCACTTAGTGGAAAAAAGAACCTTGCAAAAGGAATAAAAGTTGAAGTTGGAGATAAAGAAACTAAAATAGATGTAAATATAATTGTTGAATATGGTTCAAGAATTCCAGATGTTGCATATGAAATACAAAGTAGAGTAAAAAAATCAGTTAAAGAAATGACAGGACTAGAGGTTGTTTCAGTAAATGTACATGTACAAGGAGTACAAACACCTTTAGATAGAAATACTAACATAGAAGAAAATAATGAAAATGTAGAAAAGGAAGAAGAATAAGTATGAAATTTATAGAAAAATTAACATTGAATATCTATTCATTAATCATATTAATTGAATCAATAATTGCGATATTATTAGTATTTGGATGGGCGAAAATTGAAACAATAGTATACATTATAACAGATATGTTAAATAACAGTGTGGCATATAATGTAGTATTTGGAATAAGTATAATATTTATTATACTATCAATTAAAGCAATGCTATTCAGGAGTCCAAATGAAAAAGAAACTCCAACAACGAAAAAACAAGATAAAATGGGTGATGGAGTTTTAATTGAAAATGAAGACGGAAAACTTTTGATTTCAAGAGATACCATAGAAAGACTTGCTAATAGTGTAGTTAGAAATTTTGCTAACATTCAAGATTCTAAAACCAAAGTGTTTATAGATAACAAGAATAATATTGCTATTTTAGTAGAACTACAAATATTACAAAATACAGTAATAAAAGAATTAAATGAAAACCTACAAAAGAGGATTAAAGAGGTTATTAAAGAAGCTACTGATTTAGAAGTAAATGAAATAAATATCAAAATAAAGAATATCATAACTATTCCAGAAAAAGTGGTTGAAGTTAACGAAGAGGAAGAGTAGAAAGGGATAGAGCAATGAATAGGTCAAAATTAAGAGAGGAAACCTTTAAATTATTATATAGCTTGGAATTCTATAAGGACAATTTAGAAGATCAAATTAATTCATATATAGAAGAAAATTCAATAATAGACATTCAGGATATAGAATATGTTAGAAATACAATACATGGAATTGAAAGAGAAAATGAGAATATTATAGCAGTAATCTCAAAAAAATTAGCAGCTAAATGGACAATTGAGAGAATTTCAAAAATTGATTTGGTAATTTTAAAATTAGCAATATATGAAATAAAATATACCGATATTCCATTTAAAGTTGCTATTAATGAAGCAGTAGAATTGGCAAAAACGTATGGAGATGATAATTCAAAAGTTTTTGTTAATGGAATACTAGCAAGTGTGGTAGCTGAATAAGTGAAATAATTGTTAACTTTAATAGCATGAGTTAAAAAGAAAGAGGCAACTAAAAAATAGAAAGTAAAATGTAGGGGCACATTGCATGTGCCCTAAAAAAATAAAACGTGGAGATTGAAAATGAAGTATGAAGCAATAACAGTTACTAAGTTAAACCAGTATATAAAGAGCAAAATAGATAGTGATGAGTATTTAAATAATGTCTTGGTTAAAGGTGAGATTTCAAATTTCAAGCATCACTATACAGGACATATGTATTTTACACTTAAAGATGAAAATTCACTTGTAAAATGTATAATGTTTAAATCAAATACTTCTCACTTGAATTTTGTACCCAAAGATGGTATGAAGGTTAGAATATTAGGAACAGTGTCAGTATTTGAGAGAGATGGAGTATACCAAATTTATTGTAAGGCAATGCAAGAAGATGGGCTTGGAGATTTATATACAAAATATAACGAGTTAAAGGATAAATTAGAAAAAGAAGGTCTATTTGAACAATCACATAAGAAAAAAATACCATATATGCCTAAAATTATAGGTGTATTAACATCTCAAACAGGAGCTGTAATAAGAGATATTATAAATGTTTCAACAAGGAGAAATCCTAATGTTTATATTAGAATTTTACCTGTTCCAGTACAAGGAGAAGGTGCAGGAGAAAAAATTGCAAAAGCAATACAGATTGCAAATGAGAATATGATAGCGGATGTTCTGATAATAGCTAGAGGAGGAGGAACACTAGAAGATTTATGGCCTTTTAATGAAGAAGTGGTTGCTAGAGCAATATATAATTCTGAGTTACCAATAATATCATCTGTTGGACATGAGACTGACTTTACTATAGCAGATTTTGTTGCGGATTTAAGGGCACCAACACCATCTGCAGCAGCAGAATTAGCAGTTCCAGAAATAGATGATATATATGAAAAAATTATGGAATATCAAAAAAGATATAAATTAGCTCTTAAAAAGAAGATGGAATTAATACGATTAAGATATGAAAAGTGTATGAAAAGTAGAGCTTTTTCAGATCCATTACAAAAGATAAACGAAAGATATATGAAAATAGATGGAATTAATCAAAAACTTCATATGGAAATAACTAAAAAAATAAACAAAAGCAAAAATGAAGCTGTTGCATTAATTTCTAAATTAGATACTTTAAGCCCTTTAAAAACATTAACAAGAGGATATTGTATTGCAAGTTTAGATAATGGCAAAATAATAAATACAGTAAATGAGTTAAAAAGTGATGATATAATAGATTTAAGATTTCAAGATGGAATTAAAGAGGCAAAAGTAATTTAAAAATATAGGGGGAACGCTCTTGAGTAACCTGATATATAAATTAGACCTCTAATCATTGTTAATACTAGAGTAGATAGTGTAAAAAAGAAAGAGAAAAGGAAGTGACTAGAATGGCAGAAAATAAGAAATTTGAAGAAAAGATAGAGGAGTTAGAAGAAATAGCAAAATTATTAGAAAATGGACAATTAAATTTGGATGAAAGTATGAAAAAGTTTGAGGAAGGAATGAAGATATCTAAAGAATGTACAAAAATATTAGATGAAGCAGAAAAGAAAATAATGATTTTGGTAAATGATGAAGGAAATTTAAAAGAGGAAAATTATGATGTATAGAGATTGAAGGTATAGGGACTAGTACTGATTGTACGCAAAAGATATTTTTTAGTAAGACATTTACTTAGAGGGGGAATGAAATAAAAGATGGAAGGGATAAGTCAAATATTTAGTAATATATATATATGGATACCAGTATTATTGTGGTTTTTAATTCAAACCTTCAAAGTTATATGGGATTTAGTTACTACAAAACAATTCAATTTTAAAAGAATATTAGGAGCAGGAGGAATGCCAAGCTCACATTCAGCAGTTGTGACTTCTCTTGCAACATTAATTGGAAAAAATGAAGGATTTGATTCACCTATATTTGCTTTATCACTAATTTTTGCATGCGTGGTTATGTATGATGCTGCAGGAATTAGAAGAGCAGCAGGAAAGCAAGCAAAATTATTGAATAAGATAGTTAACACTCCGGGACTTTCAGGATTGGAAGTTCAAGAAAAATTGGTAGAAGTATTAGGACATACTCCAATTCAAGTATTTGTTGGAGCAATAATTGGTATAATTGCAGGAGTATTATTATAAAGAGGTATTGACAAAAATCATTTTTATATGTAAAATTATGTCGAAAGTGATTAATGAAATCACAAAAGAGAAAGGGGAAATTTTTTATGTACGATTACTCATATTATGGAGCATCTGCATCAGATGCAGCAATTGTTAATGGTTTGGCAGGATTTCTTGCCACATATAGTTTAATAATGTTAGTAATACTTGTTGTTGAACTAATAGGTTTGTGGAAGACCTTTACAAAAGCAGGTCAGGCTGGATGGAAATGTATTATTCCAATTTATAATCTAGTAACCTTATATAAAATTGCTGGAATATCACCTTGGTTAATACTTTGCTATTTGTTATCTTGGATTCCAGTTATAGGCTGGTTAATAGTATTAATATTGAATATTTACTTTGTGGTAAATCTATCAAAATCTTATGGACATGGCGGAGGTTTTGCAGTCGGATTATTCTTCTTACAACCAATCTTCATATGTATATTAGGTTTTGGAAATTCAGAATATAAAGGAAAAGTAGAAGCAACAACTACAGAATAAAAAATATAATTAACTTACTGGCGTAAATGTGAATTAACACAGTGTAAGTTAACTAAAATAAAAGTCGAACGCCTGGGCAATTCTTGATGGGATTGCCCGATTTTTATAATATTTTAAAATTATTAAGGAGGAAATGAATTATGACTGACATTGAAATTGCAAGAAATGCAGAACTATTAAATATTGCAAAAATAGCTGAAAAATTGGGGATTAGCGAAGAAAATTTGGAAACTTATGGAAAGTATAAAGCTAAAATTAGCGAAGAAGCTTTTGAAAAAGTAAAAGATAAGGATAATGGGAAATTAATCTTAGTAACAGCAATTAATCCAACACCATTAGGAGAGGGGAAAACGACAATCTCAATAGGATTAGCAGATGGATTATCATACATAGGAAAAAAGTCTATATTAGCACTTAGAGAGCCTTCTTTAGGGCCTGTCTTTGGAATTAAAGGAGGAGCCACTGGAGGAGGATATGTTCAAGTTGCACCAATGGAAGATATAAATTTACATTTTACAGGAGATATTCATGCTATAACTTCTGCTAACAATTTACTTGCAGCATTAATAGACAATCATATTTATTTTGGAAACGAATTAGGTTTTAAAAAAATCCTTTGGAAGAGATGTGTTGATTTAAATGACAGACAATTAAGAAGAATTGAATGTGGCTTATCTGGAGAAAAAAATGTAGTTCCAAGAGAAGATGGATTTGATATAACAGTTGCATCAGAAATTATGGCAATTCTTTGTTTAGCAACTGACATAAACGATTTAAGGACAAGAATTGGAAATATAATTATAGGGTATAATAAAGAGGACAAACCAATTTTTGCAAAAGATTTGAAAGCAGAGGGAGCATTAACAGTTTTGTTAAAAGACGCTATAAAACCTAATTTAGTTCAAACATTGGAGCATACGCCAGCATTAATACATGGTGGACCTTTTGCAAATATTGCACATGGATGCAATTCAATTAGAGCTACAAAATTAGCTTTAAAAATGGCCGATTATACTATCACAGAAGCTGGATTTGGTGCGGATTTAGGTGCAGAGAAATTCATGGATATAAAATGCAGAATTGCAGGAATTAAACCTAATGCAGTAGTATGTGTTGCAACATTAAAAGCTTTGAAATATCATGGTGGAGTCGCAAAAGAGGATATAAAGAAAGAAAATATAGAAGCTCTAAAGAATGGAATGAATAATTTATTAAGACATATTGACAATATTAAAAATAAATTTGGATTAAATGTAATAGTTGCTATAAACAGATTTACAGATGATTCTGAACAAGAATTAAGTTTATTACAAAATACTCTTAAAGAAAAGGGAGTAGAAATGAGTCTAGTAGAAGCGTGGGCAAAAGGAGGAGCAGGAGCACAAGACTTAGCAGAAAAAGTAGTAAAATTATGCAAAGAAGACAAAAAATTAAACTATATGTATGAATTAGATGAGAGTATAGAACAAAAAGTAAAAGATGTAGCATGCAAAGTTTATGGGGCACAAGATGTTGAATTTTCAGAAGAAGCACTAAATAGCATTAAACAAATTGAAAGCATAGGATATGACAAATTGCCAATATGTATAGCAAAAACACAATATTCATTCTCTGATGATGCAAATAATTTAGAATGTAAAGAACCATTCAACATACATGTACAAGATGTAATCTTAAAAGCAGGAGCGGGATTTATTGTAATCATAACAGGAAAAATAATGACAATGCCAGGACTACCAAAAGTACCAGCAGCAGAATCAATAGACATAAATGAAAATGGAGATGTTGTTGGAATTTTCTAAATTTTAGACAAAGGGACGGGGTTTTTGTCTTTTAAAATGAATAAAAATACCTTGTTTGGAAAAAATAGTTCTAAAGCAAGGTATTTTTGTATGTGCTTAGGTAGTAGTACAGTGTACAAAATAGAAAATTTAAAAGATAATAAGGGTGATATATATGAAAAAAATTATAAAATCAAGATTATTTTTAGCGATAATATTAGTACTTACAAGCCTAATAGTGTGTGTTATATTTGAGAGTAATGTAATTGCATTATCAAGGTATGGCTCAACTGGAAGCGAGGTAAGTCAAATACAAACAAAATTAAAAAGATGGGGATATTATACTGGAAATGTAGATGGAATATTTGGAAGCAAGACTTTATCTGCTGTAAAGTATTTTCAAAGAACTAATGGATTAACAGAAGATGGTATAGCGGGAACACAAACATTAGCAGCAATGGGAATAACAAGTTCGTCGACTAGTAGTTCAAGTTCAACAAGTAGCTCAAGTAACTTGAATTTACTAAGCAGATTAGTATATGCAGAAGCAAGAGGGGAAAGTTATACAGGACAAGTAGCGGTTGCAGCAGTTGTTCTAAACAGAGTATCAAGCTCATCGTTCCCCAACACAATATCAGGGGTTATATATCAAAGTGGAGCATTTGATGTAGTAAGTGATGGACAAATTAATCTGACACCTAATTCAACAGCAATAAAGGCAGCGCAGGATGCTTTAAATGGTTGGGATCCAACATATGGAGCAATATATTATTTTAATCCAAATACTGCAACAAGTGCATGGATATGGTCTAGACCAGTGACTGTAGTAATAGGAAATCATAGATTCTGTAAGTAAATTATAAGAAAGAGCACGGTGTACCGTGCCCTTTCAATGTATGTATTAGAAAATTAAAAATTCATAAAAAACAATTGACATTTTCACTATTTTAATGGATAATAAATATATTAAAACAAAGGACTTGGAAAAGTACAAAAGGAGGTACATATTTTTATGTATATGTTTAATAGGATTACGGTCAATCCTCAATTACCAAGAAGGATTAATAAATTATTAGAAATAGCGAACAATCTTTGGTGGTCTTGGAATACTGACTTTTTGAAATTATTTAAAGACATTGATATTGATTTATGGGAACAAATAGGAAAAAATCCTGTTAAGTTCTTAAAGCTAGTATCACAAGAAAAGTTAGAGCAAGTAGCTATAGATTCGAACTTTTTGAAGGAATATGACAAAATAGTAGAAAACTTTGAAAACTATATGAATAGTAAGACAACTTGGTTTAATAAAAAATATCCAGAAAATAAAGATGATTTAATTGCATATTTTTCAGCAGAATATGGTTTAGATCAAATTTTGCCTATATATTCAGGAGGGCTTGGAATTTTATCTGGTGACCATTTGAAAGCAGCAAGCGATTTAGGAATTCCACTAGTAGGTGTAGGATTGTTATATAAAAATGGCTATTTTCATCAAGTAATAAATGCAACAGGCAGACAAGAGACAGTTTATAATGATATAGATTTAGAGAACTTACCTATATTGCCAGTTAAGGATGATAACGGAAATGATTTAATTATTTCGGAAAAGATACAAAGAAAAAGAGTATTTTTGAAAGTATGGCAGATAAATATTGGAAGAGTTAAATTATATTTAATGGATTCTGATATTCCAGAAAATGTTGACCAGGATTTGAAAGATATAACAAAAAGGCTATATGGCGGAGACAGAGACATGAGAATTAGACAAGAAATTGTCTTAGGTATTGCAGGAACAAAGTTAATAAGAGAACTTGGATTAAAGCCTACAGTTTATCATATGAATGAAGGGCATTCAGCTTTCTTACTATTGGAGTTAATGAGAGAATTAATTGAGGATAAAAAAATAGCATTTAAAATAGCAAGGGATATTGTTACATCACAAACAGTATTCACAACACATACACCAGTTCCAGCAGGAAATGATATATTTAACATTGAGCTTATGGACAAATATTTTAAAAATTTTTGGACATTACTAGGAATTGAAAGAGAAGAATTCTTAAGATTAGGTGTTGCACCAAATCAACAAATTGAAAATGGATTTAATATGGGAATTTTGGCACTAAAAATAGCAGGAAAGAAAAATGGAGTTAGTAAACTTCATGGCGAGGTATCAAGAGAATTGTTTGGAGACGTTTGGCCAGACATTGCAGCAAATGAATCACCAATAACTTATGTTACAAATGGAATCCATACTTGCTCATGGTTAGCACCAAAAATGAAAGAACTTTATAATGAATATTTATCTCCATATTGGCAGGATAGAATGTATGAAACTGAAACTTGGGCAAAAATTCAAAACATACCAAATGAAGAACTTTGGGAAACACATATGTCTAGAAAAGTTAAATTATTAAAACTAGTTAAAGAAAATGTAACAAAAAGGCTAAGAAGAAATGGAACTTCTTATGACCAAATAGTAGAAATAACATCAAAACTTAACCCAAATGCTTTAACTATAGGTTTCGCTAGAAGATTTGCAACATACAAAAGAGCAAACTTAATTTTTAGAGATTTAGAGAGAATTACAGAAATCTTAAATAACCAAGATAGGCCTGTACAACTGATTTTTGCCGGTAAAGCACATCCAAATGATGTAGAAGGGCAAGAATTAATTAGACAAATAAACGAGATATCTATGAAACCACAATTTAAAGGAAAAATTTTCGTACTTGAAGATTATGATATTGAAATGGCAAGATACTTAGTAAGTGGAGTTGATGTTTGGTTAAATAATCCAAGAAGACCAATGGAGGCATCAGGAACTAGTGGACAAAAAGCGTCAGTAAATGGAGTTGTGAATTTTAGCATATTAGATGGCTGGTGGGTAGAAGGATATAATAGGAAAAATGGATGGATTATTGGAACAAATGATGAGTATGAATCTTATGATGCTCAAGATAATGCAGATAGCCAGAGTATTTATAATACTTTAGAGAATAAAATTATACCAATGTATTATGATAGACAATTTGAAGAAGATTTTTCAAATCAATGGGTTCAAATGATGAAAAATTCAATAATGTCTACAGGAGGAATGTATAGCACATCACGAATGCTAGTTGAGTATACAGAAAAATTATATTTGCCATTATGTAACCTTTATAATAAATATTATAAAAACTTAGAAAATGTAATTGGATATAATGAATGGAAAAGTATTGCTAATAATGAATGGAACAAAATAAAAATAACGCAAAAGAATAATATAAAAGATATATCAATAGATGCAGGAAATAAGATAGAAGTTAGTTGTATGGTAGAATTACCTAATATTAGTCCGGAAAATATATCTGTTGAGATTTATTCAGCGAGAATAATGCCAGACGGTAGTTTAGATGATATAAAAATTTCCCCAATGACAAGAAATATTAAAGAGGATAATCTATACACAGGAGAAATTGAACTAAGAACAGGTGGAGATTATGGATATACGTTTAGGGTTATGCCAAAACATCCAATGCTATTAGATGCAACAAACTTAAATTTAATTAAATGGATGGAAGAAGAAAAAAGAGAAGATATTTCAGAAGAAGAACAAAAAGAGGTTAAAGATATAGTAGAAGAATTAGGTAGTGTAGGATAATGTAGGGGGCACAGTGCACTGTGCCCTCTTTCTATAGAATATTACATTTATATTACATTTGGAATTTTCCATTGACTAAAAAAGTCAATAAATGTTATACTAAAATTAAATGATTGTTAAGTAATAAATTGGAGGAAATAAAAGAAATAATGAAAAGGAATAGTAATAGAACAATAGTGATATTAGTATTTTGTATAATACTAATGATGGAACTAATTGTGATACCAAGTAAAACAAATGCTACTACATATACACAATATACAAAAACAGGGATTAGTAATTTCCCTACTAGTTATCAAGCAGCATTGTCGTCTTTACAGGAATTATATCCAAATTGGAGTTTTACGGCATATTATACTGGTATAACATGGGATGAATTTATATCTCAAGAGACTTCTCTTCATGGAAGAAATAGAGTAATTAAATCAGCTGATAGTCTATGGCTATGTAGCTGTGGAAATGTAGCTAGTGGATATGCGTGTGCTTCAACAGCAATTCTATCTTATTTTTCAGACCCAAGAAATTTCTTAACAGAAACAGGAATATTTCAATTTTTAGAGATGACTTATAATTCTTCAACACAAACAGAAGCAGGTGTAAAAAATATAATTGCTTCGACTTTTATGAATACAAGTGTAACATTTGAATTGAATGGTGTTGCAACAACTATGACATATGCACAAATTATTATGGAGGCAGCAAAACAGAGTAACATGAGTCCATACAGTATTGCAATAAAAATAATACAAGAAGTAGGTTCATCAGGAAGCAACTCAGTTTCAGGTACATATGTAGCACCAGATGGTACAGATTATTCGGGATATTATAATTTTTTTAATTGGGGTTCATATGATACAGGAGATGCTATAGCTAATGGCTTATTGTATGCGAAAGATATGGAGTGGACAAACCCATATAAAGCGATTGTAGAAGGTGCAAAACTGATGGCTGATAATTATACGAATGCAGGACAAAATACGGCATATTTTTATAAATGGGATGTTGTAGGAACAAAAACATCAGAATTGTTTAGTCATCAATATATGACTAATATTCAAGATCCATCTAGTCAGGCTAAAAATTTGTATAATACATATGCGAAGAATAATCTATTGAATTCATCATTAAGTTTTATAATACCAGTTTTTGAAAACATGCCAACGTCAAATCCATTACCATCAGCAATAGATACAACATTGTCAACATCATATTATTTAACAGGAAGTTCTGTAAGGGTTAGATCTTCTGCGTCAACATCAGGAAGTGTACTTGCAACTCTTGACAAATATACAGTTGTTACATTAATTGAATGGTGTTCAGCAACAGCTAATGGATATGATTGGGCAAAAGTACAACTTGCTAATGGAACAGTTGGATATATTGCAAATAAATATTTAGCTGCATGTAATAGTAATAATACGACAACTACATCAACAAATATTGCAAAAATAATTAATTCATATTTAATTGTTGTTCCTAATAAAACAGTATTAGAAGTTGCAAACTATTTCTCTACAAGTAATTTTGCTTCTGAAACAGCGGACTCAGTGGGATTAGGAGAAGGCGATATATTGGCAACAGGATATAGATATACATTAAATGATGCAGTTTATACAGTTGCAGTTTTAGGGGATGTGTATGAGGATGGAACAATAGATGCAAGAGACTATATGAAAATAAAAAATTATATAATGGGAACTTCAACATTAAGTGAATTAGAAGTTGCTGCAGCTAATACTTATATGGATAATACAATAGATGCAAGAGATTATATGAAAATAAAAAATCATATAATGGGAACTTCTTCAATAACATTTTAGAAAAATGAAAGGATAGTGGACAAAATGAAAAAGTTTAGCAAAATTACGATTGTGCTGATAATTACAACACTTGTATTAGTGAGTTTTAATTTCAACATAGTCAATGCAGCTATAGGAAGTTTTTCAGCAAATGCTTCTTCAACATCGTTAACTGTAGGTGGAACAACAACTTTAACGATTAAAACAACCAATGCCGAGGGAAAATTTACAATAAGTTCATCAAACTCAAGTGTGGTAGCTGTTAGTTCTTCTTCTGAATGGGTATCAAGCAGTACAGGTATTACGTTGACTGCAAAATCCGCAGGAACAGCAATAATTACAGTAACAGCAGAAAACGTTTCAGATACAGATTTGAATCTAATTACTGGCTCAAAAACTGTTACAATAACAGTCAAGGAAGCAAGTAACAATAATGGTGGAACAACGACTACGACTACAACGACTACTACAAAATCATCTGATGCAACGCTAAAATCAATAACTGTGGGAGATACTAAATATACAAGTTCTTTAACATCAATTAGCAAAACAGTTGATTATAATACAAGTTCAATAAAAGTATCTGCTGTTACTAACAATAGTAATGCAAGTGTAAGTGGAACAGGTACAAAATCTCTCGCTGTAGGAACTAATACAATTAAACTTACAGTTACAGCTCAAGACGGAAGTACAAAAACATATAGTGTAAAAGTAATAAGACTTGCAGAAGACACCACAATACCTAATGTGATTGAAAATGAGAACCAGGGAGAAGAAAGTACAGCACTTACATTAACATCATTAATAATAGCAGATGTTGAACTAAGCCCAGAATTTAGTTCAGATGTATATAACTATGTAACAAATGTAACAAATATGACAGAACTAGAAATCTATGCAACTGCAAGTGATCCAGAGGCTATTATAAATATTGAAGGTGCAACAGATTTACAAGAAGGAGATAATATAGTAAAAATTACTGTTACATTAGGAGAAGAGAATGTAGAGTATATTATAGATGTTTATAACAATGTAATAGAGGAAATACTCGGGGCAGTAGATAATAATGATGAGAATAATTCAGATAGTGGATTATTGGGATTTATAAAAACTATTATAATTCAAAATTTTAAAGAAATTTTATTAATTATGATGATTTGTATTCTGGCAATGATAGCTGTGGGATATGCCGTACTAGCATATAGATATAGTAAAAAATTAAAAGCCTTAGCCAGTTTGGAAAATGTAGAAGAAAATGGATACATTGGAGAGATATTCCAAGAAGACCAAAATATTAAGAACGAAACGAGCAAAATTGGCAGACATTTTTAAAAAAATGTTAAAAAACTATTGCAAAATTAAAAAAAATATAGTATAAATAAATATGAAGTGTTATATAATAAAAAGGAAAAGGAGAAAAAAATGAATATAAGTAGAATTAAGAAGATTTTTGTTTTATTATTAATAATTGGTTTGATTTTTATTCAAACATATAAAGTAGGCGCTACAAGTACAGACGCAGACTTATTAAATCAAATTTTAGGTGAAAATGGAGAAAATAGTTCTTTAAATACTGCAGACGATACAACGAACAACACTATAGCTAATACAGCAACTAATACAGCAACAAATAATACAACTAACACAGTGACGAATAATACAACCAATAAAACCTCAACAACTTTACCATCAACAGGTGCAAATGAAAATATAATCATAGCATTAATAGTAATATGCGGAGTTGCAGGTGTTTATGCATTTAAAAAGGTAAAAGAATATAACATGTAGCAATGATAAACTACTTAAAGGCACTCAGAATAGAGTGCCATGTTTTAATTATTAAGAAATTAACTATAGATAATTGTTGAAAATATTTTTTAAATATAGTTTATTTAGGTGTCACGGAAGAAGAAGGGAGAAAACTAATATGAATGATGAAATCATATTTGAAGATTATAATGTAAAATTTACAGACGAAGATTTTGAAAATGTAGACATAGAGATATTAAAAAAATGTAGAGAAAGATTAGAAAGTACATTGCAGAAATTATATGTAGAGGAGAACTAGAGATGAATAATGAAAATGATATACCACTTTATGATAAAATAGAAACTGTTTGTCAAAAAATAGAAATTTATACAACAAAAGAAGCTTCTATAAAGAGTAAAGTAAAGAGTGACGCTTATGCTCAAAAAATTCAAAAAATAATTAAAAAAATAGATAATATAGATGATATGAAAGCATATTTAAATAAATTAGAAAAGATGGAAACACTTGAAGAAAACTCAGAATCGAATGTAAAACCAAAAAAAGATATAGAGCCAATAGAAAAAACACCTTCAGACATCTTTGATGAGCAATACAATCCATATAGTGATAAATTTTGCTACAAATATAAATTAGAGAAATTCTCAGGTAATATTGATAAACTTATAGAGAATTTAAAACAGGAAGATCAACTTGGATATAGAAATGCATATATAATTAATGAAATAGAAAAGTTTGTGAATGCAAAAAAGGTAGCAGAGAAAATAAGTGAAACAGATACAGGTATGTTAAACAGTGAAAATGAAGAAATTAATGATGATGATATAAAAGAAATTGAAATTGAAAACACATTAACTCCAACATCAAATGGGATGGAATTTTCAGAAATGTTCAGAAGAATCATTACAACCATTAAACATGGAATTGAGAAGATAAAGGATTTTTTTGGAAATAAAAAAATTGAAAGCTAAAAATAAGGGCACGGGATACCGTGCTCTCTTTAGAAAGGAAACACATTTGTTATGGAAATTGACAAAATAAGAGGGATAATTGAGGCAATACTTTTTTCCGCAGGAAGAGTAGTAAAAATAAAAGAACTAGAATTAGCAGTGGAACTAAATGAAAAGGATATTATAGATTTAATTGATGATATGAATAAAGAATACAAAGATGAATCAAGGGGAATAGAGATTATAAAGGTTGATGATGGATATCAGATGTGTTCTAAAAAGGAATATCATGAATATATTTACCCTGTAATTGATAAAAGGAATAAACCTAAGTTATCTCAGGCAGCTCTAGAAACATTAGCTATCATAGCATATAACCCTAGAATAACAAGAGCAGAAATTGATTCAATAAGAGGAGTGTCTTCAGATACTACATTATATAAATTATTAGAATATAATTTAATTGAAGAAGCAGGA
This sequence comes from uncultured Clostridium sp., assembly GCA_964634355.1. Lineage (GTDB taxonomy): Bacteria > Bacillota > Clostridia > TANB77 > CAG-508 > CAKPSH01. The sequence continues at coordinate 6,853 of CAZWIF010000003.1, read as the reverse complement.
AAAGTAGACATATTGGGTAAACCAATGTCATATAAGACTACAGCAGAATTTTTAAAAATGTTTGGATATAGTAGTTTATCTGATTTACCTGAACTCCCCCAATATAAATTAGATGAAAATCAACAAATTGTTATTGACGACATTACTGACGAAAGTTCGGAGATTAGAAAGGATTGATAGTATAAATGGATGATAATAAAAATTTTGTAAAAGAGGTAACTAATATAGAAGATGATTTTGCTAAATGGTATACAGATATAGTATTAAAAGCTGATTTGGCTGACTATGCAAAAACAAAGGGATGTATTGCAATAAAACCATATGGATATGCAATTTGGGAAAATATTCAAAAGTATACAGATGAATTATTTAAAAAAAGCGGAGTAGAAAATGTGTATTTTCCAGCACTAATTCCAGAAAGTTTATTACAAAAGGAAAAAGACCATGTCGAGGGTTTTGCACCAGAAGTTGCAATGGTTACAGAAGCAGGAGGAGAAGAATTAGAGGAAAGGTTATGTATAAGACCTACTTCTGAGACAATGTTTTGCGATTTATATTCAAAATGGTTAAAATCATGGAGAGATTTACCATTTGTTTATAACCAATGGTGTAATGTATTAAGATGGGAAAAGGAAACAAAACCTTTTTTACGTTCAAGAGAATTTCTATGGCAAGAAGGTCATACAATTCATGAGACAAAGGATGAGGCAAAAAAAAGAACAATACAAATGCTAGACATATATGCGGATGTAATTGAAAATTTACTTGCAATACCAGTATTAAAAGGTAAGAAAACAGAAAAAGAAAAATTTGCTGGTGCAGAAGATACATATACAGTAGAAACATTAATGCATGACGGAAGAGCGATTCAAGCAGGCACTTCACATTACTTTGGACAAAATTTTACAAAACCATTTGAAGTGAAATATCAAAATAGAGAAGGAAAAGAAGATTACCCTTATCAAACTTCATGGGGAATCAGTACAAGACTAATAGGTGCTGTGATTATGGCGCATGGAGATAATAGAGGACTTAAACTTCCACCAAGAGTAGCTCCAATTCAGGTCGTCATAGTTCCAGTTATGATGAAAAAAGAAGGAGTAAAGGAAAATGCAATTAAACTTTACGAAAGATTAAATGAAAAGTTTAGAGTAAAGGTTGATTTAAGAGATAACTGTACACCTGGTTATAAGTTTAATGATTGGGAATTAAGAGGCGTTCCTGTAAGAATAGAATTAGGTCCACGCGATATTGAAAATAATGTTTGTGTTATTGTTAGACGTGATACATTGGAAAAGGAAACAGTAAGTTTAAACGAATTAGATTTAAAATTAAAAGAAATTTTAGATGATATACAGAAGAACATGTATGAACAATGTAAAAAGATAAAAGAAGAGAGAACTACATTAGCCTATAATTTAGATGAGTTTATAAAGAATATAAATGAAAAACAAGGATATATAAAAACAATGTGGTGTGGAAGTACTGCATGTGAGGATAAAATAAAAGAATTAACAGGAGCACATTCAAGATGCATACCATTTGTACAAGAAAAAATAGGAAATAAATGTGTATGTTGCGGTAAAGAGGCAAATATGATGGTAGTATGGGGACGACAGTATTGATTTGTAATTAGAAAGTGTAGGGAGCAAAGGGCAGACGAAAGGACTGCCCATACAGGGCGAACCGAAAAATAGAAATTATAGGTATATAGAAATTTAATTGCCATAACTAAAAATTTATAAATAATCTAAGAAAGGAAAAAACTCAAATGAAGAATAAAGATATTTTAGAAGATGTTAAATGGATAATGTTAGAAAAGGAATCATTATTATCTGAGAATGCATGTAAATCAAACGAAGCAATAAGATTAGAAGAGGATAAAAAGGATGATATTAGACCAGAATTTTTTAGAGATATAGATAGGATTATTCATTCTCAAGGATATACTAGATATATAGATAAAACTCAAGTATATTCATTTACAGAAAATGATCATATTACCCATAGAGTTTTGCATGTACAATTAGTTTCTAAAATTGCAAGAACAATAGGTAGAGCTTTAAGATTAAATGAAGATTTAATTGAAGCAATTGCATTAGGACATGATATAGGACATACACCTTTTGGACATGCCGGAGAAAGATTTTTAGATAATATTTGTAGAAAAGAGAATATAGGATATTTTTGCCACAATGCACAAAGTGTAAGAATATTAAAAGATATTGAAAATGTAAATATTACTATTCAAACATTAGATGGCATAGTAGCACACAATGGAGAACTCCTACTTAATAAATATGAGGCTAAAAGAGACAAGACAAAAGATGATGTACTAAAGGAAATAGATAGCGTGTTTTATCATGAAGGATATAGCAAGTTGATTAGACCTATGACCCTAGAGGGATGTGTAGTTAGACTATCAGATATAATTGCATATATAGGAAGAGATATCGAGGATGCAATAACTATCGGAGTTATGGAAAGAAAAGATTTACCAAGACAAATTACAGAAATATTGGGAAATAATAATTCAAGTATAGTAAATACACTTATATTAGATGTAATTCAAAATAGTATAAATAAAAAATATATACAATTTTCTAAAGATGTATTCAGAGCATTAATAGATTTAAGAAATTGGAATTACAAGAATATATATAATTCGGAAGAAGCATGCAAAAATAGAGACGAATTAGAAAAAGCTTTTGGAGAAATGTATAATATCTATTTAAGCGAATTAGAGAGCAAAGATCATAAAAATTGCATAGAGGTTAAAGATAATATACCATATTCGCAAAAAAGGCTATTTGAGTATGTCAACTCTAGAAGTGATGAATATAGAAATAATACTAATGTAAAAAGAATAGTAATAGATTACATAGCAGGGCAAACTGATAAATTCTTTTTAAGAGAATGTTCAAGCAATTTGGATTTAAAATTTGTGTGATTTTGGGGACGGGGTTAAAAATCATTATATGAT
>CAZWIF010000003.1:0-3770 GCA_964634355.1 uncultured Clostridium sp. | reverse complement strand
TGATTTTGGGGACGGGGTTAAAAATCATTATATGATAAATTATAATTAGCGCAAGTCGAATAAGACACGAGATTAAGTCATTTATACAAATAACAATTTGCAAATTAATGTAAAATATGCTAAAATATAAATGATTGTATAATAAGGAGATAATAAACGTGGATTTATTAATAATAATATATATATTAGTTTTAATTATTTTTGCACTGATTGCTTTTGCTGTAATGCAAATAAAATTGGCTGGAATGAATGTAAAAGATTTTTGGGATTTTATACAAGCCAATCAAATCTTGGATAGCCTTTATAAAGCGTCTAAACAGTATGAAAAGATGTCAAAAAAAGAGCAAATTATGTTTCTTATTGAAGCCGAAAAAGTATTTTCAGCTTTTGATAAAGTGCCTAGTATATTATGGGAGGATGAATATCAGAAGTATAGTAAAATTTTGGAGAATTATAAAAATATAAAACTCATGAGATGGAATGATGAAACTAGCCATTAGTAAATAACTAATGGCTTTTTGGTTTATATATTTTTCAGATTACATAAACCGAAAATTCACATAAAAAACATATAAATAGTATATGATATATAAAAATAAATGAATGAAAAAAGGAATAGTTTGAAAGATAATTGGCTTTGGCGTTGTTACATTTCACTTTAAATTTAATCAATGTACATGAGTACACTTCATAAATTTAAAACTCATGTGTCTAGCCAAAAAACAATTCTTCTTCAAACTAGATGTGTGCCTTTGGAAAGGAACGGATTTTACTATGAAAAATAATACCATATTAGTTGTAGATGATGAACAAAGAATGAGAACCTTAATAAAGGACTTCTTAGAAAGAAAGGAATATAGAATATTGCAGGCGCAAGACGGCGAAGAAGCATTGAACATATTTAATATGGAGAAGGATAGCATTTGTTTGATAATACTTGATGTAATGATGCCTAAACTAGATGGGTGGTCTGTGTTACGACAAATTAGGCAAACATCAAAGGTTCCAATAATAATGTTAACAGCAAGGGGAGAGGAGCAAGATGAATTATTTGGGTTTGAATTAGGAGTGGATGAATATATATCAAAACCATTTAGTCCAAAAATATTAGTTGCTAGAGTAGAGGCAATATTGAGAAGGGGAAATGGAGAAGAAAGCTCAAACGACGAGACCAATAATTCAGGAATAAATATTGACGATAAGGCAAGAACTGTTACTGTTGATGGAAAAATTGTAGAAATGAGTTTAAGAGAGTATGAGTTGCTTAAATATTTAGTGGATAATGTAGGAGTTGCTCTTTCCAGAGATAAGATACTAAATAATGTATGGAATTATGATTATTATGGGGATTCTAGAACAATTGATAGCCATATAAAAAAAATTCGACATAAATTAGGAAAGAAAGGAAAATATATAAAAACAGTAAGAGGAATTGGATATAAATTTGAAATAAAATAACATATATGGAAGGAATGTGCAATAATGGCGGATAAATTAAAGTCTATAAGAGTAAGATTATTTTTAACTTTGTGTATAACAGTTATTATAATTATAGTCTTTTTGATTATAGTGAATAGTATAATATTAGAAAGATTTTATATATATTCAAAAGAGAACAGGCTATTAGAAGCATATAAACTAATAAATGATTTTTATAATAATGGAGAAAATAATGATATTAGTGAAGAATTGAAAATATGGGAAATAAATTATGATTTTGAATTTTTAATAACGACACCAACGAATGTAACGATTTACATGTCAAATCAAGATTTTGTTCCTAGTTATATGGAAAAAAACATTAAAAGGGAATTTTTGCATAATGCAAATGAAGCTGATTTAGGAGAAAAGGTAACTATAAATCAAGCACAAGATATAACAACTGGTTATAATTTTATTTACCTAACTACTACATTGGATAATGACTATAAATTATATGTAAGAGTACCAATAGCATCAATAAAAGAGAGTGTAAAAATATCTAATAGGTTTTTACAGATAATTGGATGCTTTACAGTTGCAATAAGTGGGATAGTAGTAGTTATAATATCAAGAAGATTTACAGATCCAATATTACAATTAAATGAAATTGCAAAAAAAATATCAAAACTAGATTTCAGTACAAAATATAAGAGTAATAATTCTAATGATGAAATTGATAATTTAGGAAAAAGTATTAATACTATGTCAGAAACAATGGAGAAAACAATTAACCAATTAAGAAATACAAATATTGAGTTAGAAAAAGATATTGAAAAAAAATCAAAGACTGATGAAATGAGGAAACAATTTATATCAGATGTATCACATGAATTAAAAACACCAATTGCATTAATACAGGGATATGCAGAAGGATTAATTGAAAATGTTGCGGATGATGAGGAAAGTAGAAAATTCTATGCAGAAGTGATATTAGATGAATCAAATAAGATGGATATATTAGTCAAGAAACTTCTTGAACTAATAAAAATCGAATATGGAGAATTGGAATTTAGCAACTCAGAATTTGATATTATAGAATTAATAGCAGAAACAGTAAGAAAATCAAAAGTAATGTTAGAGGAAAAGAATATAATAGTAAAATATGATGGAAATAGACAGGTTAAGGTAAATGCAGATGAGTTTTATATAGAACAGATAGTAAACAATTATTTTACAAATGCTATAAAGAATGCTAAAGAAGTAAATGGTAAAAAGGAAATTATTATAAGTACAGAGCAAAAGGGAAATATTACAAGGATAAGTATTTTTAATACTGGTGATAAAATTAAAGAAGAGGACTTAGATAGAATATGGAAGAGATTTTACAAAGCTGACCAGTCCAGAAATAGAGAAGATGGTGGCACAGGAATAGGTCTTTCACTTGTAAAAGCTTTAATGGAAAGAATGGGTAAAAATTATGGTGTTATTAATAAAGAAGACGGTGTAGAATTTTATTTTGAGATTTAGTTAGAATTCACTGCATAATTAAAATAGCTTCTTGTATGGGGGCGAAGGTCGCACTGTGCTCAAAAAATATATAATTATTTCAAGTATATCTATAAATTGTAGTACTAAAAAATTGAAAAAACTGTTGACAAAAAAATGTAAATAGTATATATTAATTACAAACATACGTTTTAAATAAAGTTGAAGGGAATGAAGGGTAAATGAAAGAAGAAAACAATGAAAAGAAAAAGGCACTAGAAATTGCTATGGGACAAATAGAAAAACAATTTGGGAAAGGTTCTGTAATGAAATTAGGAGAGTTTCAAGCAATGAATGTTGAGGCAATTTCTACAGGAGCATTAAGCCTAGATATAGCATTAGGAATTGGAGGGGTTCCAAGAGGAAGAATAATTGAAATTTATGGACCAGAGTCTTCAGGAAAAACAACATTGGCTTTACATATAATAGCAGAGGCACAAAAGGAGAACGGAGAAGCTGCATTTATAGATGCAGAACATGCCCTTGATCCAGTGTATGCAAAACATTTAGGTGTTGATATAGATAATTTGATAGTATCACAACCTGATACAGGAGAACAAGCCCTAGAGATAACAGAAGCTTTAATTAGAAGTGGAGCATTAGATGTAATAGTAATAGACTCTGTAGCTGCATTAGTTCCAAAAGCAGAAATTGATGGAGATATGGGAGATTCTCATATTGGCTTGCAGGCTAGACTTATGTCACAAGCATTAAGAAAATTAGCAGGTGCCGTAAATAAATCTAAAACAGTTATAATATTTATAAATCAATTAAGAGAAAAAGTAGGAATTATGTTTGGAAAT
>CAZWIF010000002.1:32176-44430 GCA_964634355.1 uncultured Clostridium sp. | reverse complement strand
GAGCCTGCCTAGCTACTGGCGACGGGAGTTTTCAGGTTTTGAAGCAGAAGGGATAAGTATGAAATCTCTCTTTAACCTCATTAAAAATGTTAAAAAAATTACTTATTAGATAGGAGGTTATGATGAACACAATTTATAAGCCGCCATAAATAATAGTTTATTAATCCACTCTAAAGAAAAATCAAAATGGAAGTTAAGAAAGGAACTGTAGATGTACCCTAATAATTTCGGCTACGGCGTTACACAACCATATCCACAATATCAACAACCTATATACGGACAAGTACAAGCGCCCATGATGCAGCCTCAACATACATATTCTACAACTGGGTTTAATCGCCAACAGCCTCAGACTCAAGCTATTAACGGTCGCATTATTTCCAATCTTAATGAAATAATGCCAGAAGAAGTTCCTATGAATCGTCAATATAGTTTCTTTCCATTGGCTGATGGATCTTGCATCTATGCTAAAATGTGGGACGGAGATGGAAATCTCAATACTTACAAATATGTTCTAGATAAACAAGATACAATTGATGTCGAACCATCAAAGGAAACAAACTTTGTGAATGATGTCTTAGATCGTCTAGAATCTATTGAAAAGACAATTGCGTCATCTACAATAAAGCCTAAGTATAATCAGCAACGTCAAAATTCTTCTAAACAAACAAAGGAGACCGATAATGCCTAATGCTAAAGACTTTATTAATTTGGCTATTAACCAAAATCCGAATATTGCCAATAACCCAGAGAATAGAAACTTGATAGATATGATTCGAACTGGGAAAGGTGAACAATACGCAAACAATCTTTGTAAAAGTCTTGGGATGTCACCTCAGGAAGCAACTGGGCAAGCAACTCAGTTTCTTAGAGGTAAATTTCCTAATTTGTCTTTTTAATTTTATTAATGCAAGGAGAAATAAATGTTTAATAATCTTTCTGGGATCCTTCCTGTTACAGAGGTTGGAGGCAACAGCGGTAATAACAATGGCGGTTGGGGCGACGGTGAAGGCTGGTGGGTCATCATCCTGTTCGCTTTGATCTTTGGTTGGGGTCGCAACGGCTGGGGCGGCAACGGTGGTAGCGAAGGCGGTTCTTGTTGCACTCCTGCTACTTGTGCTGACCTTCAACGAGGTTTCGATAACCAGACCACCCAGCAACGCTTCAATGGTATTGACCAAGGTTTGTGCTCCCTCGGTTATGATAACGCTACTCTGATTAATGGTGTTAATCAGAACGTATCGCAAGTGGGCTATGGTATTCAGAACGCCATTACTCAAATGGGCATCGACCAGATGCAGAATACCAACACTCTCGGCCGTCAGCTCGACAATTGCTGCTGCGAGAATCGCGAGGCTATCGCGCAGGTTCGTTACGACATGGCAACTGACACTTGCGCTATTCAGAACACCATTCAAAACACTACTCGCGACATCATCGATAACGACAATGCTAACTGGCGTGCGCTCAATGACAAGATCACTGAAATCCAGATGCAGAATCTCAAGGATCAGCTTGCTGAGCAGCGTTCGCTTGTTCAATCACTTAATCTTGCACAGTCTCAAGCAAACCAGAATCGTTATCTTATTGATACTCTTCGCCCCTGTCCGATCCCTGCTTATGAAACTTGCAACCCATGGGCTAATCAAGCTTCTTATGGGTCATGCTGCGGTTGTTAGGAATTAGACTTAAGTAAATTATAAACAGGTCTTATAACTTTGTTTAAAAAAATTCAAAATGGAAGTTTATAGAGAATTTATTTGCAAAAAATTTCTCTTAGGACCTATTTGCAATTTTAAATAGTAAAAATTCCCCGGGTGGATTTTCATAAAAACACATTCAAACTTTAAACAAACTACAAAAGAAAGAGGTAGAACATGATCGTTCTCTCCAATACAGTAGCGCAGACCCTTGCACCTGGAGAAGCTGCTACTTTTAACGACGTTATCCTCCATTCGGGTTGCGGAGAGTGCCATAGAACTGGTACATCATCTGTTAAAATGCGTGCTAATGGCGTTTATGCTGTTTCTTTTTCAGGGAACATAGGGGCTACTGCTCCTGGATTAGCTGAGATAACTATTCAACTCAGCGGATCCAATATGCCAGAAACAAATATTAAATCAGTTACCGCTACTGCGGGAGATCTTAATAATGTCTCAACAACCACTAAAGTTAAGAATTGTTGCGGAGATTTCGATCGCCTTACAGTTGTTAACACTGGAACAACTGAAATAACTCTCGATTCAAATCCTTCGTTCATCGTGAAACGTGAAGGTTAGAAAGGGGAGTTACTATGCATAAGAAACTTAAAGATATGAGTGAAATTAAGAATTCGCTTATAAAATGGGTATCTACTGAAATTGAAAAAGGCAAAGAACTTTGTTGTTCTACTTATGAAGAGACCCAAGCTATGGGCGAAGTAGTAGATATGATTAAAGATCTTGCCGAGGCAGAAAAAGAATGTATGGAAGCTTGTTACTACAAGTCTATCATAGAAGCTATGGAAGAAGAAAGTGAGAAGGAGCCTGAAGATAGAGAATGGGGCGAAGTATTTGGCTATAACAACCGTCGATATTCTTCTGGACGTTATGCTCCTTCTGGCAGAGGATATATGGGATATACTCCTTCATATAATATGATGGACAATCCTGAAAATAGAGATAATTATCATAAGTCTCAAATAGGTACAACTTCTAGGTATGGATATTCATACAATCAGTATCGTGATGCAAAACGTCATTATACTGAAAGTAATTCTCTTGAAGAAAAGCACAAAATGTCAGAGCATGCTAAGGAGCATCTTGATGACACAGTTATGACCATGCGCGATATTTGGAAAGATGCAGATCCAGAATTAAAAACTCGTATGAAAAACGAACTAACTAAACTAGTTAATGAGATGGTTTAATATATAATGGATTCATTTGTAATGAATGGCTATTTTTGGAGGGTTATAATCGTCCCCCAGGATAGTCCATATTTGGTAGATAGGACAAATCGTCCAAGAATTGCAACAACTGATACGAATGATCTATGTGTATATTTATCGAATGAACTTAGTGGGGAATTTGCTTTAAGAGTATTTCTTCACGAACTTAGTCATTGTGCGATGTGGAGTTATGATCTTTTAGATGAAATTCATAGATTTGTTAAATCAGATTATTGGATAGAAGCAGAAGAATGGATCTGTAATTTTATAGCTGATTACGGGGCGATTATATTCAGAACAGCATATTCTACTATGGGGTATGATGCTTGGAAAGTCGTCCCGATTGAGATAGAAAAACTTGTAGCATAGATTATAGGGAGTGATATTTTTGGCGATGATTATTGGCGTTATTACAGGGTTATTATCTACAGGGTGTCTTACTCTTTGTGGGTTTATGTATAAACAATTAAAAAAATTCATTAATGATTTTGAAACTCTTAAAAGTGTCGAACGTAATAATTTAAAGGCCAATATTGTGAATCTTTACGAGCGGTCAAGAGTTAGGGGTTATATTACCCATATGGAGTTAGAATCAGTTAATAAATTAGGAAAATCATATTCTGATTTAGGTGGGAACTCATATATTGAATCTCTTATCCATATAATGAGCACAGACCTGGAGATAAAAGGTGACTCCATCGCCTCTGTCTATGCTATGGTTGCTGAGCAAAACGAGGATCTTGCCTTAAAGAAAAAAGCAAAAGATCATCTTGAAAAGTTAGAGAATATATAGAGTCATAGAGATTTGGGAGGTAAGAAGTGCTTACGTTAGAATTTGAAGTAAAAGGGCAGCGTCTTTTTATGGTACAATCTTCTAATCCTATGATTGTCTCTGGAACTAAAGGATATTTGAGAATTCATGTCAGTTTTTCATCTAATTGGAATGGATTTAAGAAAGTTGTGTCTTTTTACGATAATAAAAATGTAGAATATCCTGTCGAATTGATTGATGGATATTGCGATGTTCCAGATGAAGTTACTAATTCTAAAGTTTTCAAACTTCGTATATTTGGTAAGAGTAGGGATTCTATAATATCTACTTCTAGAGCATTAGTAAGGCAGGTGGTTTATAATGAGTGATAAAGCTTTAGAGCTTCTAGAGACGATAGATGACTCAGATGAATATTTAGTTATTGATAACGATCTTAGAACTATTACTGTTCCTACGTCTCTTAATAATATTGGTGTATATTCAGATGATTCTGTAAAAAGACTAAAATTTAAGATGCCTCGAATGTCTGATGATACTGATCTTTCAGAGTTTGAAGTTTATATAAACTACCTTAATGCTAAAGGTGATGGAGATAAATATATTGTCCAAGACATGGAAATTTTAGATGATGAAATCACATTTTCATGGTTGATAGGTAGAAGAGCTTTTGTTAAACAAGGTAATGTAGTTTTTAATGTATGCTTGCGTAAGTATGCAAGTGATAATTCTACAGTTATTAAAGAATTTAATACATCGCCAACAACCCAGCAAGTTCTAGAAGGTTTAGAGACTGACACAGCTGTTGTGACAGACTATACCGATATCGTAAATCAACTCATTTCTGATTGGGAAGCAAGATTTTCGTCGTCCGCAGAAAATGTATCCACCACTCTTTCTGCATCAGAAGATAAAGTTAATAGTGCCATACAAGATCTTAAAGACTTACAGACAGTTGTTGCTACAGAATATCACTCTCCTTTATGGGGTATTCATTTTAAGTCTACTACTGGTTCAAATACGTCAGATGTAGAATATTTATATGATGCTCAGACATATACCAAACCAACATTTGCTTCTCTAACGCAAGAAGGTTCATATCCATTTGATGAAGCAGAACCATGGCAATTTACCGAGTTTTTAATTGATTATAATGATGACGGAACTTGGTATTCAATAGGTTTCAAACGAATGGACGGAACGAAGTCTAATAATTATGACGATGATAAAAATGATTATGATCATATGTTGCGATTTAAAAACGCATATTTTTATCGCAATGATGACGAAGGTATGTATGTTGTATCGTCGACACCTAGAGATGGATTTTCACCATTTAAAACAGGCGTAGATGGTAGCGTTCCTGAGTATATTTGGATACCTGTTTATAAAATGTCTCAGTCACTTGGACCTGTAGGAGCTAACACGGGTTTAGGATATTCTCGACCAGAGCAATTTGTATACTGGAATAATTTTCAAAATCATGGTATTGTTGCTAAGAATACTTCGGTTAAAGCCACGATTGGCTCATCTTGGTATGAAAACTGGAAGCAGATTATGAGCTATATCGAGCTTGGGTCACGAGACGTGCAGAATGCTACGGATATTAATGGCGCTAAGTTACAAGGTTTCTCATCTGGTATATATTCTCAAACTAGTTGCAAAGTATCCGAGGCTGCTACGGACGTCAACACTATCACTGTGACTAACGCTAGTATGTTTGTAGTAGGACAAACTGTGAATATTTGCACGGGATGGATTACGTCGGATAAGGTCGGGTATCGCATAGTTGAGTCAATCGACACTACGGCAAACACTCTAACTCTTAGTGGCGATCCATTTAGTGTAGAGGTCGATCAAAGTGTCTATAATATGGATTGGATGACCGGTCATACCGATGATATTTTAGGTCACACAGGAGCTCGAGTTTTGTCCAGTGGTAAGTATGGTATGCGCTATCGTGGTATTGAGGATATGTGGGGTGGATCTCGAGAGGATATTTGTGACTTAAGATTGACGTTAGTCGATTCGTCAGACACGTCCTCTAACTATCATGTTCGGTATTGTAAAGATCTTATTCATGCTAGAGACACAGGCGATACACCAGACAAGAATTTCGTAGATACTGGCATCGTGGTAACTCATAAGAACGGATATATTAAAAGATATGAGAGTTCTAATGAGTATCCAGAACTTTCAATGGCTGTTGAGGTTGGAGGAAGCTCGACCACATATTTCTCAGATTATATGTGGTTTACTACTGCCAACAATCGCGCGGTGCGTTCTGGCAACCGCTGGGACGGCGGGTCTAATGTCGGCGTAGCAGCTCGGATCTGTTACGATGCGGCGTCGTACTCGAGTCGGAGCGTCTGTGCTCGCCTCTTCCTCGAACCGTGATGGCGGGGACCGGGGTCGCCTAGACCCCGGCAAAATATATTAAATAAGTAAAAAGGGATTCAGCGTATGTAAGCGCGGTGCGTTCTGGCAACAACTGGAACGACGGGTCTAATGTCGGCGTAGCAGCTCGGAACTGTAACAATGCGGCGTCGAACTCGAATCGGAACTACTGTGCTCGCCTCAACCTTTGACATTTTTGTTGATCTTATATTGTGCGCTGTCTTCCGTACCCCTTGGTAAAAATAGACCGAAACGGCACGAGCTAGTAGGTATATTCTCGAAAGTTCGTGAGGTCAAAGGAAGGTTGAATACCGTGAAAAGAAAAGGATATTTATTCGAAAAAGTAATCGACGAGGAGAATATCCGATTAGCAATCAGAAAAGCAGCTAAAGGCAAGCGAGGTCGCAAGACAGTCGAATGGTGTCTTGAAAACGAGGATGTCGTAGTTGATGATATCTGTGACATGCTCGTTAATAGGACGTTTGTTCCAAGCCAACCGACTGTTAAAGTTATTTACGATGAGCATCGCAATAAAGAACGAACTATCGCATGTCCAAGATTTTATCCAGATCAAATCGTGCATCACGCCTTAATACAAGTTCTTATACCGGTTATATTACCAAGCATGTGCCCTCATTCTTATGGCTCTATACCTGGGAAAGGGCAACACAAAGCAGTGCATAAGGTTGAGAAGTATATACGTACAGGCAAAGGTTATAAATATGCTGCTCAATTTGATATTGAAAAATGCTACAAATCAATAAGACCTGATGTGGTAAAAGATGCATTAGAATGGAAAATTAAAGATAAAAGATTTATCAATTCTATAATGTTGATTGTTTATTCATATTATGATGGACTAGCTATTGGATTTTATACTAGCCAATGGTTAATGAATTTAGTGTTAACAAGACTTGATCATCTTATATCTTCTTATGGTTTCAAGCTGATCCGATTTGCAGATGACATTCTTATTTTATCGAATAATAAAAGAAATCTTCATAGAATAGGAGGTGTTATATCTGCCTGGCTAGTACAGCATGGAATGCATCTTAAGAAAAATAGACAAATTTATAGGATATCTAATAAACGTCCTATCAATTTTCTAGGGTTTATTATTAGAAAAAATAAGACATGTCTTAGAAGTAATACATTTTTACGTATCACAAGAAAAGCTAGAAAAATATCTAAACGAAATCCAACTTTATATGATGCTAGATCGTTTCTTAGTTATTTAGGCATATTTAATCATTTTGATTGTGAAAATATGCTAAATAAATATATTTATCCATTTGTTAGTATTAATCAGTTAAAACGAAAGATAAGGGGACACGATTATTATGACTATGTCAAATCAAGTTTACGATGTGCTTAAATGGGTCGCCCAAATTTTACTCCCAGCTATAGCAACTTTATATTTTGCACTTGCTCAATTATGGGGGTTCCCATATGGCGAAGAAGTTGTGGGAACTGTTGCTGCAATTGACACATTCTTAGGCGCTTTGTTAGGAATTAGCACTCATCAATATAATAAAGAAGATACAGATGAAGAAGACTATGCAGAAGAAGATATTTAGCAAACGAAAGGGTATATATGTTTAATATAGATGAAAAAGATGATTTACTAAATAGCATGCCGTCTGAAGTTGTAACTGATACAGAGGATATTCCAGATCAGACTCCTTTGCCTGACATGGATGAAGAGGAGGAATAATGGCTACTGCAAAAGAATTAATTACTTTAGCTGCCTCACAAATAGGTGTAAAAGAAAGCCCATCTGGATCTAATAAAGTAAAATATTGGGATTTTTACAAAGAACGAACTGGAGTTAATTATCAAGGCAACCCCTGGTGTGCTGCTTTTGTAGCTTATTGTATGAAAAAAGTTGGTATATGGAAATTCAATTCCGATAAAGCTATGTTCAGATATTGTCCATCATTGGTAGATTATGCTAAGGAAAAGAAACGATGGATTGGAAGAGACGGTAAACCTAAAGCCGGGGATATTGTTCTTTTCGCTAGCGGTAATTTAGCGTGTCATGTTGGAATTGTAGAAAAAGTTATATCTTCAACAAAAATACAAACTATCGAAGGTAATACTTCCGTTACATCAAATGATAATGGTGGTAGCGTTATGAGACGTACTCGGGAATATGGTACATCTGGTTCTTCTTGGTATATTTTAGGATTTTATCGTCCTGGATACAAATCGTCCAATAAATATATAATCAAAAAAGAAGGACTATACGTTTGGAGTGCTCCTAAAAAAGGTAGTAAGAAACTTAAAAGACTTAAAAAAGGTCAGAAGATTACAGTTGTTTCTACTACCACAGCTGATGGAAATGTATGGGCGTCATATGTATCATCAGTGACAGGTAAAACAAGATATTTCAAGATTAAAAGCACAAATGGCAAGAAAGTTTATGCTGAAAAATGTTAGTTTAATTCGTAAGACCCCGTGTTTCAATATATGGGGTCTTATTTTTAACAACTATTAAAAATTTTTCGCGAAATTTATTTTTAACAACTTGACGAATTCGCATTTTTAACAATGACTATAATGAAGGGTTAAACCTAGTTTAAAGGAGTTTAAAATGTTTAATTTTGATGAAAAGATTTTGCAGATTAAAGGTGCTCGTCTAGATTTAAAGATGTATGGAACTAAACGTCTTAGAGCAAAAATTGAAAAAATGAACAATAAGCTAGAGAAAAAAGAAGAAGATTGTTCAGAATGTTTAGTGCGTCTTTTAGATGATTGGTCTAAATCTTTATATAAAGATGGATACCGAAATCCTGATGGAAGTCGAATTGACATCAAACTAGAATTGACTAGATAACCGTAAAAATAAGAGATCTTAACAAGGTCTCTTATTTTTTCGCGATTTTAACAATGACTATAATGAAGAGGTGATATAAACAATTTTGAAAGAAGGTAAAAAATGTATTATCCTTACAAAAGTATCAACGGAAATGGAATCTTAGGATGTGTTTTGTTGGCAATTACAAGTGTATCCATATTTTCTACGTTAAGATTATGGCGTAGAAATAAGGATTTAAGAGAAAATGGTAACATAGACGCATATTTAGATGGATTTGAAAGTGGTGCAATGGAAATGAGGAAGATATATATTCAGAGAAAGATGAATGAATAATATCACCATTCATAAAAGTAAATAAGAGATCTTAACAAGGTCTCTTATTTTTCGCATATTTAACAACGGCTATAATGGAGGTTAAAACTTTTTGAAAGGAGTTTAAAATGTTGAAGATTTTTAAGAAGAAAGAAATTGAGAAAACAGAAACCCAAAAAGAGATTGAGAGAAGACTCAAAGATATTACAGAGTCAAGAGAAGAAGAAAGCAATGTTCTTGGAGATTTTGATGAAGAAATAAAGAATCTAATTAGTGAACTTGTAGGCACAACTGATTTTGATGAATATAAGGAGATTTTGAATCGATTAGAAAGATTAATTGAGGCCAAAAAAGGTTATAATAGCCAAATTAATGATGAAATTGATAATTTGAATAAACTTGTAAACATTAAAACTGTGGTTGATGGCGAAGGGAGGCGAAAAATAGATCCTAATATAGTAATGCAAGTCTCAGGAATGTTAGTAGCTTTAATATTGACATTGTTTCATGAGAATCTTCATATCATTCCTCAAAAAGGATGGTCTATATTCTCGAAGTTTCTTCCAAATCTGAGAAGCTAAAAACTGGAGAAAAGAAAATTATCAAAAATAAGAGATCTTAACAAGGTCTCTTATTTTTCTTCGCGAAATTTACAATGACTATAATGAAGGATAGAATAGTAGAAAGGAACATCATGGATGCAAAATTTATTGGAATGGTTGGTTTCGGAATTACGTCGAATCTTTTAGTAAGAAACGCGATAAGAAAAGCGTCGAACGAACGCTTCAAGAATCGATTTGGTGTGGAATCAATAGACGAATTTCTTGCAAAACGTGAAGAAGAATTCTATAGAAACAATCCTCAATACAAAAATATTAAGGAGTGACAGCTCCTTAATATTTTCTCGCATTTTTAACACCGACTATAATGAAGGTCAGAGAAATTAAGGAGGCTAAAAATGTTTAAATCAATTAGCTGGGCAAATTGGACTAAAGAAGATTGGTCAAAAGTTATAAAGACTTGTATTGGTGCTTTTTATGGCTTTGGCATATTTGTATCAGCGATATTAATGATCTACATTATTGGTTAGCTATTTATCGGAGACCGACAATTAAAAAGTAATAGTATCGAAATTTAACAGATACTATTACTTTTTAATTTTCATTCAAATAGAAAGGAAATATTTTATGAGTAACAATTGGTGGAATGTAGAAAAATGTCATGTTTATTATTCGAATGATGATTTTGTGGTTATTCATTTTTTAGATTCTAAAGAAGAAGAGATGGCGATCCTTAAATTAAGTATAAATGAAACACAGACATTTATTAAATTGTTGAAAAATGCTATTCGCGATTATAACAATGACTATAATGAAGGGTCATTTTGAGATGATTTATGGATGAAAGGATGAATTATGAAAGATGCGAAATATTTAAAAGATGATGTGTTATATCATTATCGAAAATTTAAGATTAAAGTTTGTAAAGTTCGTAATGATGCTGTGAATTGGTGTCGAAGAAATCCTCAAGCGGCTATTGCTCTAATTGGAACAGGATCTAGTGTTATAGCGTTTCTATTGAAAAACGGTATAAAACACTTAAACTTGCGAAAAGAAGAGAAGATTAAGCGTGAGTATGTATACGACACGAGTTTAGGACATTATTGGAATTTAAGACGTAAACTATCAAATCAAGAATGGTTAGATATTGAAAGACGCAGAAAATCCGGAGAATGTTTGGGCGATATTTTATCAAGTATGAACGTACTCAAATAGATCTTGAGAAAAGTTAAGAATCTAACAGGTTCTTAACTTTTTCGCGAAATTTACACAGACTATAATGAGAGGGTCACACGGTTCGACTCCGTGGTTATTACGGAAATCCCACAAAAATCCTTGTGGAGATTATATCCATCTTAGGTAAAAGTTAAGAATCTAACAGGTTCTTAACTTTTTCGCATTTTTAACAACGACTATAATGAAGAAAGGGAAATGGAGTATAAACCGTAAGAGGCTTGGTTTGCTACTGGCACCAAGTTAGCTTACTCAATAGTTTAATGGTAGAACGCCACGATGAGTGGAGACGCTGGTTCGAAGCCAGCACCCTTTTTATTTTTTTATCTTTGAAAGGAATTAAAATGAATACAAAATTTAGCCGTTTGGAAATTATTGGAGTTGTTTTATCATCTATCTCGTTATGTTTGTCTATATTTTCTGTAATAGTTTGTCTTACTTATCCTCCTAATTCTTATTCTGGTTTTATAGAAATTTCTGATCAGGCCTTTGCAGATGATCAGATTAATGATATTCAGCAGACTGAGGAAGAGTCTAGCAATTCTGGGAAAGAAGATAAGAAAGAAGCAAAAGAGAAAACAACTACAAAAGAAACTAAACAAGTAAAAGAAGATACTACTGAAAAAAGTACAGAGAATACTACTAAAAGTACGAAAAAAGTAGATAGTACGGAAGATAGTGAAGATAAAAAGTCAAGCAAAAATGAAGAAAAGGAAGAGAAATCAGAAGTTTCTACGAACGAAGATGTAGAATTTGCTAATAATTTTAAAGTTCAGGGAGTGATAAACGATGGAACATATAGATACACATATTATAGTTCCAAAGTTCTTTATCACTACAGAACATCAGAATGGACTGCAGGAGCTGATGGAATTTATAGAGATTCGGACGGATATGTTGTGGTAGCAAGCTCTGATAATCCAGAAGGTACTGTCATAACGGGCACACCGTTTGGGGATGTAAAAGTTTATGACTGCGGATGCCCATCGGGCACGTTAGATGTGTACGTCAATTGGTGATTTTAGAAAGGACGAATAAAATGTATTGCTTAGTTTATTGGGCTTCACCTAAAACAAATGTCAAAGATGAAGATCCGATATTTTATACCTATAGATCTGCTATATTGTTTGACTCTTTAGATGGTTGTGTTTTTGAAGAGATAGAGAAACAGAAGGAGAGAGGAAACTTTTACGAGATTTATGAGCTCAACGTAGACAATAAATTATCTACTAATTT
>CAZWIF010000002.1:0-32076 GCA_964634355.1 uncultured Clostridium sp. | reverse complement strand
TTTTTTTAGATAATTAATTAGATGGAGAGGTATAAATGGAATGTATTAAAAAAGATAACGAACATGTAGTAGAAGCTTGGAAAGTGGGGTCTAGAGAGATTCCACCTGACTGGATATTATCTTGTGAAAAGGCTCGATTTTATGATGGTTATTATATGTTGATATTAGAAAATAAGTCTATATGGGCAGATAGTAGATACGAGGTCAAAAAAGTAGAGAAAGGATATTATGTAGTAAGAAACAAAGACGACATTGAGATTGTGGATCCGGATACTTTTAATTCTTTATATTTTAGAAAGGAGTAAAAAATTATGAGTATTAAGACAATTATAAGAGAAGGGGTGCATTCTTTAGAGAAAAAATCCCCGTATATTCTTACAATGATTGCGACCACTGGAGTAATTGCCACTTCAGTTATGACCGGACGAGCGACCATAAAGGCTTGCGATATTTTAGAAAAAGAGAAGAAATGTCGTGGAAATGCGGATATTTGTTGGAAAGATAAAATTAAATTGTGTTGGAAACCTTATATTTCACCATTTCTTATGGGCGCAGCGACTATCTTTTGTATTATTGAGGCAAATAATGTTAGTTCTAAACGAAACGCTGCTATAGCTACCGCATATTCTCTTGCTGAGACAACTCTTAAAGATTATCAAGAGAAAGTTATAGAAGAGATAGGTGAGAAGAAAGAAGAGAAGGTTAGAGATAAGGTAGTAGAAAAGCATATTTCAGAAAATCCTCCAATTGAGAATGAAATAATAGTTACTGATTGTGGTGACACTCTTTTCTTTGACATGATCAGTGGACGATATTTTAAACATGATATTGAAAGTGTAAGACGTATTATAAACGAGATAAATCATGATGTTATAGACATTGCATGGGTAAGTTTGAATGACTTTTATTATGCTTTAGGATTGCCATACGCGAAAATAGCAGACGATATCGGATGGACATCTGATAGACTTCTAGAAGTAGATTTCACTAGTAAATTAACAGATAAATTGGTTCCTTGTGTGGCATTAGATTATGATGTGGTTCCAAAATGGAGATAATTCGCAATTTTTACACGGACTATAATGAAGGTATAGTAAAATCTATTAAGAAAGGATTTTATCATGGAGAATGAAAAGAATGAAAAAACTTTGGACAGTAAAATTACTAAAATCCGAGAAAAACTTGGACGTCCGTTGTATGCATTCTTAGGAGGAATTGCAACTGGTATCTTAGGTAGCGTTATGATTCGTGAATCTGTTCGCTGCATCTATAAAGGACGGTTGAGTTCTGAGGCTATTATGAGTGTATTATCAGACGAAAACGGTTATGTTGTAAAGGATGAGGATGGAACTGAAGAAGTTGTAGAGTATTCGGACGATAAATCTGAAAATTAGAAAATTACTAGCTATTAAAGAATAGTATCTTAACAGATACTATTCTTTATGTTTTTAGAAAGGAGTAATGATGATATTAAAAGATAAAAATTACAAGCAATTAGGATTTGC
Source organism: uncultured Clostridium sp. (assembly GCA_964634355.1). GTDB lineage: Bacteria > Bacillota > Clostridia > TANB77 > CAG-508 > CAKPSH01. The sequence goes on along the minus strand of CAZWIF010000002.1, from coordinate 30,571 downwards.
TATAACTGCTTATATTTTAATCGGAGCTGTCATATCATTAATACGCCATAATAAGCGTAGTTCTAATAAAAAGAATAGTAATAATTATAATATTCCAGCAGATAGAATAATTTATATCGAACAGTATATATTTCCAAAAAAGAAAGGAGAGAAATAATGTTCAGTAAGAAAAAGCTTTTGAAAACTATATTGCAATGTGGCGGTAGTATTTGCGCGTCATTTACTATTGACAAAATTATTAAAGATAATGTTTTTATAGATAATATTCCATCTAGACTGATGGTTAATATTGGAAGTTTACTTATTGGTTGTGTTATCTCAGAAAAGATAGAAGATTATATTCTGAAAGAATTCAACCAAATAGATCAAAGTATAAAAGAGGCAAAGAATAAATTAAATGAGGAGAACGCTAATGGCTGAGCGTGAAATAGTAATACGAGAAGAAGATTTTCCAAGTAATTCTCATAAGTCTAAAGAGATGGCTCAAAATAAAGATTCTAGCGAGAAAAAAGTAGAAAAAGTAGTCACTGGGAAAGTTACTAAGCGAAAAAAATCACTTGGTAAAAAAATGGCTGAAACTTTTCTAGAAGATGATAGTAAGAGTATATTTGAATATATTGTCTATGATATTCTTATACCTGCTGCTAAAAGCACTTTGAGTGATGCTATTACAGGCGGTATTAACATGGCCTTATTCGGAGGCGAAAATAAGAGGAATAATCGTGAGCCATATCGTGATAAAGGGCGCACATATGTTAGCTATAGTAATATGTATGACCCCAATAATGGAAGAGATAGAACTGCTTCACGCAATCGAAATAGGCACGAATTTGACGATATTTTCTTAGATTCAAAGTCAGAGGCCTGTGATGTTTTAAATGGCCTTATTGATCTAATAGAAGAATACGGCCAAGCCTCAGTAGAAGATTTTTATGATCTTGTTGGTATTACTGCTGAATACACAGATAGTCGCTGGGGTTGGACTGATTTGCGTAATGCCTATATTGAGCGTACACGTAATGGTTGGATAATAAGATTCCCTAGAACTATGGTAATAGATTAAATTGATATATAAGGAGAAAAAAAAATGAACGTTCTTTCAGCTATAACTAACCATCTTCCAAAAAGTATTAATAGAACTGGACTTATTATAAAAAAATATAGTCCTGAACTATTGACAGGCGTTGGTATTTTATGCACAACAGCGTCTACTATATTTGCTTGCAAGGCTACCACTAAAATAGATGGAATTCTTAATGACCATAAATATAAAAAAGATAGTATTAATGCTCTTGAAGAACTTGGCGGAGAAGAAGTGGATACTGAAAATGGTGACACTGAATTTATTCAATATTCTAAAGAAGATGCCAGGAAAGATCGTATTATCTTGAAATGCCAAACTGGTAAAAACATTGTAAAAGAATACGCTCCAGCAATTGGTATGAGTGTATTAGGTATTACATGCATTCTAGGTGGGCATCATATTATTAAAAAGCGTAATATTGCTATCGCAGCCGCATATTCTTTAGTGAATAATAAACTTACGGAATATCGCGAAAGAGTTGTGGATGATCAAGGAGAAGATAAGGATCGCGAGTATTTTTATGGTTTAAAGAACGAGACAATTAAAGTAAAGGAAAAAGACGACGAAGGAAAGATTAAAACTGTTAAGAAGACAGTTAGTTATGTAGATCCAAATTCGATTAGTAAATATGCTAGGTTCTTTGATGAAGGATCTAGAGATTGGGTTGACGATCCTGAATTAAATCTGGCATTTCTTTTGTCTCAACAAAATTATGCTAATGACAAACTTCATTCTCGTGGGCACTTATTCTTGAATGAGGTTTATGATATGCTTGAGATTCCAAGGACGAAAGAAGGAGCTGTAGTAGGATGGGTTGTAAGTGAAGACAGTGATAATTTCGTAGACTTTGGTATATTTAGTCCATATAATAATCATTCTAAAGAAGCTCATGACTTTGTCAATGGATATGAGAAATCAATTCTTCTTGATTTCAATGTGGATGGTGTGATCTACGATCTAATTTGAAGGAGAGATGGGCTTAAAGCTCTTGGATGCGGTATATTTGAGCAAGATATACTTGACTATTCTAATTTATATTTATATGAAGAAGGAAATATAGTTGAGAATCCTGTCAAATGGGATAGATCCTATCATTTCTATGACTTCTAATAAAAGGATATTTTATGAGTGAAAATAGTATTGATGATATAATCGAGAGTTCTATATTGAATGATCCAGCTTTTAAAGCTTTAGCTAAGAATGTCATGCGGCAGAGAATAATGATAGCTGATATTCTTGATATTCTTGAAGGGATTCTCGATGATAAGAACAAAAAAGATAAGCAATATAGTTCGGAAGGGCAACAAGCCCTTCCATTTATACCGGATGATGAAGGATCGAAATAATGGCATTTAACGAGATTGAATTTTATCGAAGATTATTAGTTTTAGAAGATAAAAAAGTTAAGATTCTGCGTGATATTCTTAAAGAATTAAGATCAACACGTGTTTTAAAGGATGGTGCTGATGGCAGACAGCAAGTATCTACGGAACTTACAGATGTATCATCTTGTGATGAATGGAGTACCGGTGAGTGAGATAGCAGAACGCAATAATATTTCTAATAACCGAGTTAGACAAATAATAAATAATGTTAGAAAACAATACGAAAAAGGTGATGACGAATTATATTCTCTTATACTTCGTTCTGGGAACGATTTAGAGTATAAATTAAATACTATAAATATGACGTATGAAAATTTAAAACGAAGTAATGTTAAAACTATTGGCGACCTACTTGAGATAGATCTTTATATTTATCAAAACACGTGGTTTGTTGGTAAAGCACAGCTTAGTATAATAGAAAATGCTATAAATATAGAGAAAGGTATAGTAAAATGAGTAATAAAATTACAATAAATACGTCGTCCTTAGTAGTACTTGGTGTTAGCTGTTTAGTAAGTGGTATAGCATTGGGTATGTTTATTTCTGATAAGATTAAGAAAGATGATGCTGAGGATTATATAGAAACTGATATTTGTGATGAAGAAGGAAACGATGAGGATGATGAAAACGATGAAAAAGATGAGGATGATGAATATTTAGAAAAAGTAGATAAATATGTAACTGATTCCCCAGATATTATCAAAGAAAAGCCTGAAGATTCTTTGACCATTGAAATTAATAAGTATATTAGAGTAATAACTCCAGAGGCTTTTATGAATTGTGAGGAAGAGACTTTTACTCAATCAACTTTGGTGTGGCTTAACGATGACGGAACTATGATAGATAGTCGAGATTATATTTTACCTGAGAGTGAGTGGCGAGGAATGCTTGGGTGTAATATTAGAGATTATTTCGGAGCATTGGCAGATGATAAGGACGTTGTCTATATTCGCAACGATAGAACACGTATGGAGTATGAGATAGTTAGAGAGTATTCTAGTTACGCTAAGAATGTTCTTGGGATTGAGGATGAGTATGAATCTGATGATAAAGAATACGAAAAAGCTTTGGAATATTTTGATTTAAATAATAAAGACGGAAAGGATTAATTGTGAGAGATGAAAAATCAGTATTATATAGTACCGTCAGATGTTAATGAGGATTATTTCTTATGGCTATGCTTAAAGATTGACGGAAGAGATCCTGATAATGATTATATTTCTAATTTAAGAATTATGCATAATAATGAATTTAATAAAAACACCGCAGTCTTGGTGGGGAATGATATAAATAGAATATCAGATGGTGTGGCGCTTAGAACCGAGTATGAAAATGATAGTGGAAATATTCTGGAAGGAATGAATGGTAGATCGTGTTCTATTTTAGAGCTTGTCGTGGCTTTAGCATATCGTATGTCTTCAGATCTTGGAGTTATGAGTCCTGAAGAGTGGTTTTGGGAAATGGCTGATAATTTAGGTATAACAAATCCTAGTAATAATAAGTACGAGATACGTACAATCTTGCGTATATTTAGACGTAGAAAGTATGAACCAAATGGTTTTGGAGGGTTATTTCCTTTGAATTTTTATAATTTAGATCAAAGGAAAGTTGAAATTTGGGTTCAAATGCAAGCATATTTTAGTGAAAATTATGGATAAATTGTGTACAAATCACGGTACGTTTTCCCAAACCTTGTATCTTTTTAAATCATACCCTTCACCGTTTTGGGACGGTTTGAAAGTACAAAAGTCTTGTGTTTAGGACAGTTATTTTTGAATGGCTCGAGCCTATCTACCTTGTATAATGTTTATTTTTGGTACATTTATACATTTTTATTTTTATTTAATTCATGAGAAAAAATTAAAATTATATATAAGTAGGGGTTAAAAAATGTCTTTTTGTCTATACCCAAAAATTGATACCTCGAAGGAGGTGTTAATCTATTGGATTTTTTCAAAGTAATGAAGATAACTACCAAGAAGGGAAATGTTGAGATATTTCCTAATTTTATAGTTTGCCGCTCAAAAGACATAATGGTGCGCGGGAACAGGTTTTATGCGATTTGGGACCCCTCAGAGGGCTTGTGGAGCACGGATGAGTATAAAGTGCAGCAACTAGTCGATTCCGAGCTATATAGGGCCTTAGAAGAAGCTAGAATAGCTTGTAGCGATACTGTAAGCGTTCGCGCTTTAGGAGATTATCACTCAAGAAGTTGGAAAGAATTTCAGAGTTATATTTCAAATATTCCAGACAATTTTCACACGCTTGATGAAAAGTTAACTTTCTCTAATACAGAAGTATCGAAAACTGATTATGTTAGTAAAAGGCTTTCGTATCCGTTAAAAGAAGGCGATTATTCAAGTTATGATGAGATCATATCAACATTATATGATCCATCTGAAAGAGCTAAATTAGAATGGGCTATAGGGGCTGTCATATCTGGTGATTCTAGGCATATTCAGAAGTTTATTGTTCTTTATGGTTCTGCTGGAGCGGGCAAGTCTACAATACTAAATATAATTCAGAAATTGTTTGAAGGATATTTTACAGCGTTTGAAGCAAAAGCTCTTGGGTCTAATAATAATGCATTTGCTACTGAAGTGTTTAAAAGTAACCCACTTGTCGCAATACAACATGATGGAGATTTATCACATATCGAAGATAATAGCAAATTAAATTCGATTATATCTCATGAAGACATAGTGATAAATGAAAAATTTAAATCTAGTTATATTAATAGGATTAATAGTTTTCTTTTTATGGCTACTAATAGACCTGTTAAGATTACAGACGCAAAATCTGGTATAATTAGAAGGCTTATAGATGTAAAACCATCTGGGAGAAAAATACCATTTGACCGATATCTAGAGTTAATGAATCATGTTGATTTCGAACTTGGTGCAATAGCTTATCATTGCTATCAAGTATATTTGACTATGGGGGAGAATTTCTATGATTCATATCGTCCAGTAGATATGATGTTTAAAACCGATGCCTTCTTCAATTTTGTAGAGGACTCATATCCATTATTTAAAGACCAAGATGGGGTCACTTTAAAGCAAGCATTTGCTTTATATAAGGATTATTCTTCTAATTCAGAGTCAAATTATATTATGCCGATGTATAAATTTAGAGAAGAACTAAAGAATTATTTTTATGAGTTTAAAGAGAAAACATGGGTTGATGGCCGTCAGGTTAGAAGCTGGTTTTCAGGGTTTAAAAAGGATATTTTCTTCAAAGATCAAGAAGAAATATTATCTGAAGAATCCAAACCTATAATGTCCTTAGAGTTTGAGGATTCTGCTCTTGATATAATGTGCTCTAATTGTCCGGCTCAGTATGCCAATGAAAGCGGTACTCCATATCGTAAATGGGAGAATATAAATACAACTTTGAAGGACATAGATACTCATAAATTGCATTATGTTAAATTACCTAAAAATCATATTGTTATAGATTTTGATTTAAAAGACGATAGAGGCCATAAATCAGCAGAGAGGAATTTAAATGCTATTCAAAAATGGCCTCCAACATATGCAGAATTTAGTAAAGGAGGTTCAGGAATACATCTTCATTATATTTATAATGGAGATTCCGATCAATTAAGTCGTTTATATTCTGATGATATAGAGATTAAAGTATTTACTGGCAACAGTTCATTAAGAAGAAAGGTAACTAAATGCAATAATTTACCAATAGCAACTATAGATTCTGGTCTACCACTGAAGGAGACGAAAAAAGTGTTAAATTTTAATAGTGTCCAATCAGAAAAGGGTTTAAGAAAGCTGATCGAGCGAAATCTCAATAAAGAGATACATCCCGGAACGAAGCCCAGCATCGATTTCATCTACAAGATTCTAGAAGATGCCTATAATGATGGTTTATATTATGATGTGACAGATCTAAGGCCAAAGATATTAGCGTTTGCAAATAATAGTACAAATCAAGCAGATTATTGTGTAAAACTAGTAAGTAAGATGAAGTTTCAATCGGACAAGGCTAGTAAACCGCTTGTATCTAACGATGAGAATATCGTATTTTTTGATGTTGAAGTTTTCCCTAATTTATTTCTTGTTAATTGGAAAATAGAAGGAGAAGGTCGTAATGTCACTAGAATGATTAATCCTTCTTCTCAGGATGTCGAAGATTTAATGAAATTTAAATTAGTAGGATTCAATTGTAGAAGATACGATAATCATATTCTTTATGCTAGATATTTAGGTTATAACAATTTGCAGTTATATGAGCTTTCAAAAAAGATAATAAACAACAGTAGAAATGCTATGTTTTCAGAAGCATATAATATATCTTATACAGACGTGTATGATTTCGCGGCGAAGAAACAAAGTTTGAAAAAATGGGAAATTGAATTGGGAATTCATCATAAGGAATTAGGTTTTCCATGGGATGAACCAGTTCCGGAAGATAAATGGATTCAAGTTGCAGAATATTGCGATAATGATGTTCTTGCTACCGAAGCAGTATTTAATTATCTTCATGCTGATTTTAAAGCAAGACAGATTCTTGCTGATATTTCTGGCGGGACAGTTAATGATACTACAAATTCTCATTCTGCTAAGATTATATTTGGGGATGATAAAAATCCTCAAAAAGAATTTGTATATACTGATTTGTCGGAAATGTTTCCAGGATATAAATTTTATCGTGGTAAAAGTACATATCGTGGAGAGAATACAGGCGAAGGTGGTTATGTATATTCTGAACCTGGAATGTATACTGATGTTGCTCTTCTAGACGTTGCATCAATGCACCCAACTTCTATTGAGCAACTTAATTTATTTGGCGATAAATATACAAAAAGATTTAGTGATTTAAAGAAAGCTCGTGTCCTAATTAAACATAAAAAGTTTAAAGAAGCTGGAAAAATGTTTGGAGGAAAGTTAGCTCCATATTTAAACGATGAATCTGAGGCAAAGCAATTATCTTCAGCGTTAAAAATAGTTATTAATTCTGTTTATGGATTAACATCTGCTAAATTTGAAAATAAATTTAGAGATCCTCGTAATAAAGATAATATTGTAGCTAAACGTGGAGCTTTATTTATGATTGATTTAAAACATGCTGTTCAAGAAAAAGGCTTTACTGTTTCCCATATTAAGACAGATTCAATAAAAATACCAAATGCCACCGAAGATATTATTAAATTTGTGACTGAGTTTGGTAAAAAATATGGATACGAATTCGAGCATGAAGCCACTTACGAGCGTATGTGTTTGGTTAATGATGCGGTATATATTGCAAGGTATAAAACAGGGCCAGAAGTTGGTAAGTGGGTTGCTGTTGGGGCTCAGTTTCAGCATCCATATGTCTTTAAAACTTTATTTAGTAAAGAGCCTATACTTTTCGAGGATATGTGCGAAACCAAATCGGTTCAAACAGCTTTATATTTGGATATGAATGAGAAATTATCTGATGATGAGCATAATTATATATTTGTCGGTAAAGTAGGTTCATTCTGTCCTATATCTTCCGGGCATGGCGGCGGCCTTTTAATGCGTGAAAAGGATGGAAAATATTATGCTGCAACTGGCACTAAAGGCTATAGATGGCTTGAATCCGAAACTGTTAAATTGACTAATAAGGAAAAGTACATAGACAAAGAATATTTCAATTCTTTAATAGATTCTGCTATAGATAATATATCTACATATGGCGACTATGAATGGTTTATTTCGGATGATGCTGATACTCCTCCTTGGGATTAAAAAGAAAGGATGTTTTAAAAATGGCTAAAAAGAATCTTGTTATTGAAAACGCAACAATTGTATTTCGCAATTTTGAAGGAAAAGAAGGAAAATTTAATCCTGCCGGTAGAAGAAATTTCTGTGTATTGCTAGATAAGGATACAGCAAAATCTCTTTCTAAAGATGGGTGGAATGTTAAAGAATTAAATCCAAGAGAAGAAGGAGATGATCCTCAACCATATTTACAAGTATCTCTTAATTATAATGCGTATGCGCCAAACGTATATTTAGTTTCTAGTAAAGGAAAGAATAGACTTGACGAAAATGATGTTAAGATATTAGATTGGGCAGATTTAGCTAATGTTGATATGGTTATTCGTCCTTATGAGTGGGATGTGAATGGTAAAAAAGGAATTAAAGCATATTTGAAAACTATGTATGCTGTTATTGAAGAAAGTCCTTTTGAAGAAAAATATATGGATACTCCGGATTCTGCTGAGAATACTATCGGAGGATGTGGAAATTGCGAGGCTTGTGATGGAAGCTGCCAACATCCTATCGACGATTAATTTATATCCGCATCAAAAGAAGGCTTTGGATAAATTAAAGAACGGCTCCGTCCTTTGCGGCGGAGTCGGTTCTGGAAAATCTATAGTTTCTATTGAATATTATTTTATTCATGAATTTCCTAAACCTCTTTATATTATCACAACTGCTAGAAAAAGAGATACTTTAGAATGGGATGGGGAATTGGCTAAAATGAGATTATCTAGAAATCTGGATTGTAGTTTAAAAGCAACTCCTGTATATGTGGATTCATGGAATAATATAACTAAATATACAGATGTAAAAGATTCGTTTTTTATTTTCGATGAGCAAAGAGTTGTTGGTTCAGGAACTTGGGTAAAATCATTCTTAAAAATTACTAAATCTAATCGATGGATATTGTTAAGTGCTACTCCTGGAGATACTTGGTCTGATTATATTCCCTTATTTATTGCTAATGGATTTTATAAGAATAAGACAGAGTTTATACGAAGGCATGTTGTTTTTAACAGGTTTACGAAATATCCTAAAATTGATCATTATATTGAAACATCTCATCTTGTTAAGTTGAGAAAATCTATATTAGTTAATATGCCATATAAAAAAGAGACCATAAAACATAAAGAATTTGTGACTGTGGATTATGAAAAGGATCTTATGGATTTTGTAAAAAAGAGATGGGATCCATTTATGAGTAAGCCTATACAAGATGTATCAGGATATTGCTATCTTTCTAGGAAGGTTGCAAATTCAAATTTATCTAGGCTTGATGCAGTAAAAAATATTTTATTAAAAAAACCCAAAGTAATTATCTTTTATAACTTTGATTATGAGCTTTATATTTTAAGAACACTTTCTTCTATAGAAAAATTAGAAGTTGGAGAATGGAATGGTCATAAACACGACGCAATTCCTAAATCAGATAAATGGGTATATTTAGTTCAGTATTCTGCTGGAGCAGAAGGATGGAATTGTATTGAAACTGATACTATAATATTTTACTCTCAAAATTATTCTTATAAAGTAATGCTGCAATCTGCTGGGCGAATTGATAGAATAAATACTCCATATTCAGATCTCTATTATATAGTTCTTAAATCTAATTCTGATATCGATAATGCAATTTCAAAAGCACTACTTGACAAAAAGAATTTTAACGAATTAAATTTCAAATAATCCCAGTTCAGAGGCCTATTTTTGATTTTAATCCATTCGCAAATAAGACAACGTCTATAATGGAAGGAATGATATGTCATTATAACTATTAATTTATTTTTGATTATTTTTAGGAGAAAAATGGGAAAAGAGAGTTCATTTCAAGCTAAGTTAATTAAAGACATAAAAGAACAATTTCCAGGTTGTATAGTTTTAAAAAATGATGCTAATTATATTCAAGGTTTTCCAGATTTAACAATTTTATATAAAGATAAATGGGCAACTTTAGAATGTAAACGTAGCTCTCTAGAATCTCATAGACCAAATCAAGATTATTATGTAGAAATTTGTAATAATATGTCATATTCTAAATTTATATTTCCAGAGAATAAAGAGGAGATTCTTAATGAACTTCAACAAACATTCGGAAATTGATGGAATGCATGCTTTTTTGGGAGCTAGTAAATATTCTTGGGTTAATTACGATGATAAAAAGCTTGAGGAATCATATTTAAAGCATTTAGCTAAGATTCGAGGAACACAATATCACGAGTTAGCTTATCAGTGTATATCTTTAGGTGTTAAACTTAAATCTAGTAAAAAAACTCTTAATCTTTATGTCAATGATGCTATTGGTTTTAAGATGACTCCAGAACAGCCTTTATTTTATTCTAGTAATTGTTTTGGAACAGCTGACGCTATATCTTTTAAGAATAAGAAACTTCGTATTCATGATCTTAAAACTGGTGTAACTCCTGCATCATTTTCTCAATTAGAAATTTATGCGGCTTTATTTTGTTTAGAATATGACGTTAATCCGAATGATATAGATATAGAATTAAGGATTTATCAATTAGATGAAGTTCATATTTTAGAGCCAGAAAAAGAACGTATTCTTTACATTATGCGAAAAATTATAGATTTTGATAAGATTATCAATAGATTGAGAGAGGAGAATTTGTAATGTTAAACGATGATTATTTAGAGCATTATGGAACTCCTCGACATTCTGGAAGATATCCTTGGGGATCTGGCGATAATCCTTATCAGAGAAATGTGAATTTTCTGTCAGCAACAAAAGAGTTAGAGAAAAAGGGTTTAAGTGAGAAAGAAATTTCCAACCAATTCGGTTTAACTATTAGACAGTATAGAGCTAGAAAGTCTGTCGCTAAAGATGAAAAGCGTATGGCAGACGCTTCTATGGCTCTTAAGCTTCAAGAAAAAGGATGGTCTAGGAATGCTATAGCTAAACGGCTTGGATATCCTAATGAATCTTCTATTCGATCTCTTATAGACCCTGTTCGTCAAGAGCGATCTAGGCTTACTATGAACACCGCTAATGTTCTACAAAAAGAGGTCGATAGTAAGAAATATTTGGATGTTGGCGCTGGGGTAGAGCATTATTTAGGAGTTAGTTCTACAAGACTAAATAATGCTATTGATATTTTGGAGCAGAAAGGTTATAAGGTACATAATGTAAAAGTCGAGCAATTTGGTACTGGTAAATTTACAACCATTAAAGTTTTAGGAAAACCAGATACTGAATGGGCTGATGTTGTAAATAATAAAGAGAAAATTAAATCTATAGAAGAATGGTCAAATGATGGTGGAAGCACGTTTATGCGAATGCAGAAACCAGTAGCAGTTGATGATAGCAGAATCATGGTTCGTTATGGTGACCAAGGTGGAAAAGATAAAGATGGTGTAATAGAACTTCGTCGAGGCGTAGATGATATTTCTCTTGGTGATTCTCGATATGCCCAAGTTAGAATTAATGTGAATGATTCTCATTATTTAAAGGGTATGGCTATATATTCAGATGACATGCCTAAAGGTGTAGATATAATATTTAATACAAATAAAAATAGTAGTACACCAAAACTCGACACTATGAAGCCAATAAATAAAAATGATAAAGGCGAAGTCGATTCAGAAAATCCTTTTGGGGCGACTGTAAAACAAAGAATGTATATTGGAAAAGATGGTAAAGAACATCTTTCTGCGGTAAATATAGTTGGATCAGGCGATGTTGCTAATGAAGAAGGTACTTGGGGAAATTGGAAAAAGACACTTGCTAGTCAAATGTTATCTAAACAGACTCCAGATCTTGCAAGAAAACAGTTAGCTTTAAGATATGATTCTCGGAAAGAAGAATTCGATGAAATAATGTCTTTGACTAATCCAACTATTAAAAAGCATTTTCTTGAGGAATTCGCCGATTCTTGTGATGGATCAGCTGTTCATCTTGAGGCTGCTGCTCTTCCCCGTCAAGCATCTCATGTTATTTTACCACTTACAACCATCAAAGACACTGAAATTTACGCTCCAAACTATAATAATGGAGAAAAAGTTGTTCTTATTCGATATCCTCATGGGGGTAAGTTTGAGATTCCAGAACTTACAGTAAATAATAAAAATCCTGAAGGAGAACGTATAATTACGAAAAATGCGGTGGATGCGGTTGGAATAAATTCTAAAGTTGCTGAACAGTTATCTGGGGCTGACTTTGATGGGGATACTGTATTGGTTATTCCCAACAAGCCTGGAAAATATACTATAAAAACTGAAAAAAGAATCGACGATTTGATTAATTTCGATCCTAAAACCCAATATAAATTGCCTGATGATGCTCCAAAAATGACGGATTTTCAGAAACGTCTCGAGATGGGCAAAGTATCTAATCTTATTACAGATATGACACTTTCCGGGGCTGATATGGGTGAAATTGTAAGAGCTGTTAAGCATTCAATGGTCGTTATTGATGCTCAAAAACATCATTTGGATTATAAAAGATCTTTTGACGATAATCAGATCGCAGCATTATATAAAAAATATCAGGGTAGATCTCAAGGTGGGGCATCTACTATTATATCTCGTGCTTCATCATCTGTCGATGTTCCAACTCGTAGAACATATATAGATAAAGACACTGGTAAGAAAATATATGTAGACAGATCCCATGATCTTAGAACTTTTGTTGAGTGGGATTCAGATGGTAATGTTATATCTACTAAAAAAGTGCGTAGAACTGAGCCATCTAGTAAAATGATGGAAGTAGATGATGCTTTTAAATTAACATCTGGAGGGTCTAGAGATAAAACAGTTAATCAAATGGAGATTATTTATGCCGAGCATGCTAATCGTATGAAAGATCTTGCAAATTTAGCAAGAAAAGAAGCGGCTAACACTGAACCTATAAAGAGATCTACTTCTGCAATGGAGACTTATAAAAATGAAGTATCCTCCCTAAAAGCAAAGCTTAATATTGCAGAAAAAAATGCGCCTAAGGAGCGGAGGGCTCAACTTATTGCTAATGAAGATTTTAAGATTAGAAAATCTTCAAACCCGGATTGGAACGGAAAAGAAAAAAGTAAAGAAAAATATAGAGCATTAGAGCGGGCCAGAAATAAAGTAGGTGTTAGAAAGAAAGATGTAGAGGTAACATTTTCTAATAAAGAATGGGAAGCCATACAGGCTGGAGCTATATCTTCTACAATGCTTTCTAACTTATTTCGTCATTCTAATAAGGACCAAGTTAAATCTCTAGCTATGCCCCGTCAGACCAAGACTATGACTAGTTCTCGTATATCTAGAGCTAAATCTATGCTCCATGCGGGTTGTACAATAGCAGAGGTGGCTGATGTGTTAGGGGTATCTCCTAGTACTATTTCTAAATATGTTAAAGATTAGGAGGTGTTTTATGTCTGATTTTATGTTAACAACTGTGGATAATCCATATAATCCATTTACTCAGTTTGATGAATGGATGTCTTTTGATCATCAAAAAGGTTATTACACGTTAGAGTACTTGTCTAGAATAGCGAACACCTCTATAGAACTTCCAGATTCTATTAATGAAGAGATTATTAATGACGCTATTAATGAAATACTGTACTTTAATATGTTAGGTATCTATCAAAAAGTAAGTAAAGAAACATTTGATTCTATGAAGTCTAGATCTCTTTCTAAAGAGAACGAAGAATCATTGAAACTTCTTAATGATTCAGTTTAACTTTTAAACATTAATAAACTCTGTAGTCTGTTGGCTTTAGTTGATTAAAAGTTAAGAAAGTTTTTAAGAAAGTTAAAGCTTTAGTTTAACTTTCTTTTAAAAGTTAATAAAACATATGTACTATTGTTAAAAATTTTTTGGATCTATAAAAATTACTATGATATGAGTGTCACCATGCTCTTTAATATAGTAAAAAATGAATTTTTAAGTCTATTTAATCTAATTTAGACTTTAAATTTAATAAAAGATAATATAAAAAATAAAAATATACACACCCTAGACCCTCCTAAAGTGACACTGAGGGGGGTCTAAAAATTTTAACACCCCCTATTACATCGCGCCGATCTTTATTTTTTCTCCGGGGGTGTATTTTCATGGGCTTTCAGGATAAATAATTGTTTACTTTTTCCGTTTGTTCTTTCTCCTTTCTTAACAAATGACCTTTGATTCTTCACTAGACTGTCCCTTATTTATTCCTGAAAGTCCTTGAAAGTTTTGATAAAGTATTATTAAAGAGAATGGAGGTGCTCTATAAGTGGCTAAAACTGCATCTGCAGAAACTAAAAAACGTAAGAGACCTCCAGCAAAGTCTCTTGAATCTAGAGAAAATCAATTGATTGAATTAGCAGTAGATGTTGCAGAAGAGCAAATGCGTAATGGAACAGCATCATCTCAAGTCATAACACATTTTTTAAAGCTTGGAACAACTCGCGCTGCGCTTGAAAAGGAAAAGTTAGAACGAGAGAATAATTTACTTCGTGCAAAAGCAGAGCATATTGATTCTATGGATAAAATTGAAGGTCTTTATAATGATGCTATCAAGGCTATGAGACATTATAGTGGTAATGATCTTGGTGATATTTATGATGAAGAGTTATAAGGAACTTTCTAAAATTTCTTCGATAGAGGATCGTTATAAGTATCTTTGCATAGGAGGAAAAGTTGGTCGAGAAACATTTGGGTTTAACAGATATTTAAACCAAGCATTTTATAGAAGTGATGAATGGAAGAAACTTAGAAGAGAAGCAATTATTAGAGATAATGGATGTGATTTAGGAGTTGCAGGATTTGATATTTTCAAGGGTATTGTTGTCCATCATATAAATCCTATAACAGAAGATGATCTTTTAGACAGAAATCCTATTTGTCTTTCTTTGGAAAATGTTATTTGCTGTTCTGATAAAACTCATAGAGCAATTCATTATGGTGATAATTTATCTCTTTCTAAAGATTTATGTAATCGAATTCCTGGAGATACAAAATTTTGGTAGATAGGATTATTAAAAAAAAAAAAAATGATTTATAATAAAAATTACTTATGTCATTACGGTGTCTTAGGCATGAAATGGGGCGTAAGACATGATAAAAAATCTTCAAATTCTAACTCATCTAATTCCGAGCAAAAGAACGAATCTAAAAAGGGTTTAAGTGATTTATCAAAAGCTACTCCTAAATGGGACTATCTTAAGAAGTATATTAGCTTCTAAATTCGCATGTATAACAATTTCTTTAATGAAGAGCTATAATATTGAGGAGGTCAAAATGGTTGAAATGAAGGATGTTATCAGTGAAGAGATTAAAGATGTTTGGACTGATAATGATTATTATTACTTATTACCTTATAAATCATATGATACTTTTGATCATACGATGTATAAGATTGATAAGAAAACTCTTATCGGAGAAGAAATGTCTTTAATGGACTTTATGTTTGGTGGTATAGGCGAAAAATGCCATAAAATTGATATTTCTGAGATAATTTAGAGCTTTTCGGATTTATTAGTACTTGATATACATCAAGTACTACTATTTTTCTTCTTTAGGAGGTGAGAAATGAATCACAATCAAGCAAATTACTTATGCCATCATGGAGTCCTTGGTATGAAGTGGGGCGTAAGAAAGGACAGAGTTAAAACAGGTTTAAAATCTGCGAAGACTTCTTATAAAAAGAATAAAGCGATTAAAGATGATCGTAAACAAGCTTCGAGGAACCGCAGGACTTTAAGCGATCAAGAACTTAAGCAAAGAATTAATCGTTTAGAGAATGAGAGAAAATTAAAAACTCTGACTGCTAAAGAAGTTTCTCCTGGTAGGAATGCAGTTTCTAAAATTTTAAAAGAAAAAGGTGGACAGGTTGCTAGTGGCATTATTGTAGGTGCTGCAAGTGGAGCAGCTACCTATTATATAAAGAAAAAGCTTACGGGAACTTCTAATTATGAACAAGGTGGTTGGGAAAATCTAGCTCGTTATATAGACAATAAGCGTCATAAATAGAAAATTTTTATTGAATTTAGGAGTTATTGAATGGCCCTTTCGAATACTGCAACCCCTATCTACTACGGTAAATTCCGGGATGCCGTTATGCGAGGGGATATTCCAGTTTGTGAAGAAATTTCAATGGAAATGAATCGTATTGATAAGTTGATCGAAAATCCTGGAATTTATTATGACGATCAAGCTATTAATGGGTTTATTGATTATTGCGAAGATGAATTAACTTTAACAGATGGAAGTGATCTTCACCTTCTTGATACTTTTAAGCTTTGGGCGGAACAAATTTTTGGTTGGTATTATTATGTGGACCGTAGCATTTATAAACCATCTCAAGATAATCATGGTGGTTGTTATGTGAATGTACGAATAAAGAAAAGATTAATTAATAAGCAATATTTAATAGTTGCACGTGGTAATGCAAAGTCTATGTATGGGTCATGTATTCAGAGTTATTTTTTGAATATTGATACTAGCACTACTCACCAGATAACTACTGCTCCTACAATGAAACAAGCAGAAGAGATGATGAGTCCTATTCAAACATCTATAGTCAGAGCAAGAGGGCCTCTTTTTAAGTTTTTAACTATGGGGTCTATAAATAATACTACAGGGTCAAGAGCAAATAGACAACAACTTTGTTCAACTAAAAAAGGGATTCAGAATTTTTTAACTGGCTCTCTTTTAGAAGTTAGACCTATGTCTATAGATAAACTTCAAGGTCTAAGGTGTAAGGTTGCTACAATTGATGAATGGCTTTCTGGAGATATTCGAGAAGACCCTATAGGAGCAATTGAACAAGGAGCATCTAAGAATGATGATTATTTAATTGTTGCTATGAGTTCTGAAGGTACTGTACGTAATAGTAGTGGTGATAGTATTAAGATGGAACTTATGAAAATACTAAAAGGAGATTATGTTAATCCACATGTTTCCATTTGGTATTATAAGCTTGATGATATAAGCGAAGTTGGTAAACCAGAGATGTGGGTTAAGGCTTGCCCTAATATTGGTAAGACTGTTTCTTATGAAACTTATCAACTTGATGTCGAAAGAGCAGAAAAGAATCCATCGGCTCGTAATGATATTTTAGCAAAAAGATTTAATCTTCCAATGGAAGGATATACATATTTCTTTACTTATGAAGAAACACTATGCCATACTCATAGAGATTATTGGGGTATGCCTTGTGCTTTGGGGGCTGATCTTTCGATGGGTGATGACTTTTGTGCGTTTACATTTTTATTTCCATTACCGGATGGGTCTTTTGGCGTTAAAACTCGATCTTATATTACCGAAGCCACTTTAATGGGACTATCTTTAGCTATGAGAAATAAATATGAAGAGTTTATTCAAGAAGGAACTCTTATAATTATGCCCGGTGTTACGCTTGATGTTGACGGAATGGTTTATGACGATCTAGATCAACATATAATTTCATGTGATTACGATGTTCGAACCTTTGGATTTGACCCTTATGGAGCAAAAGCTTTTGTTAATAGATGGGAAACTGAGAACGGTCCATATGGTATAGAAAAGGTTCAACAAGGTGTTAAGACAGAATCCATTCCTTTAGGTGAACTTAAACATTTATCTGAAGCTGGAATGTTACATTTTGACGAGTCTATTATGTCGTTTACTATGGGTAATTGCATAGTTCTTAAAGATAGTAATAACAATAAAAAACTTTTTAAGGAGAAACGAGAAGCTAAGATAGATAATGTGGCAGCTATGATGGATGCTTATGTTAGTTATAAAATGAATAAAGATGCATTTTAAGGATGATTTAATTATGAATCACAACCAAGCAAATTACTTATGTCATTACGGTGTTCTAGGCATGAAATGGGGCGTAAGACATGATAAAAAATCTTCAAATTCCAGTTCGAAAAAAAGTAGGAAACAGGCTAAGGCGGATTCTTCAAAAGAACGGATAATAAACGAGACTAAAAAAATATCAAAATCGTATCATGATACAGCTGCTCTATATAAAAGTAATGCCGATAAAATAGAGAAGATGTCTACTAGAGATTATATTAAATCTGTAACGGGTTATGATATTGGAACTTCTAAAGGTAGAAAAGCTTATAATGATGAGTATGGCACTAAACCTGCAGACCATCATAAAGGTGATATCAAATACGAGAGGCACAGGCAAGAGGTTCTTCAGAATGCCAGTAAAAAATGCGATAAGATATTAAAAGAGTTCCAGGATATGGACGTGACTGGTTTAAGTAAAAAACAAGTTATAGACAAAAGTTCATCTATTGTCAAAAAATATAAAGGATATAATGTTGTTAGTGGTCGTGGGGTGTAAGACACTCTTAGATTTATACGTTAATTAAAGGAGTTTGAATAGTAATGAACGAAAGTATTCTAGATTCTATAAAGAAGGATCTAGGTCTTACTTCAGATTATGATGCGTTTGATAGTGATATACTAATGTATATTAATGGAGTATTTATGACTCTTTATCAGCTAGGAGTAAACTCGGTAAAAGACAAACATCTTAGCGATTCAGATGTTACTTGGGAAGAATATTTTGAAGATGATCTAGATTTAATAGATTTGATACATCCTTATACGTTTTTTAAAGTCCGATTAATGTTTGATCCTCCAACAAGTTCATATGTTGTTGAAAGTATTAATAAACAAATTAATGAATATGAATGGCGTATTAATATTCAGGCTGAGGGTGGATTTGATTTGGAGGATGTTTAGAAAATAGAGAATTAACGTATATTGAAAAAAAATCTAACTAAAAAGAGAAAAGAGAAATCATGATCAATTATAAAGATTATTATGATGAGGAACTAGAAGATAAGACTAAGGATGAAGTAGTGGAGGATCAAGAAGCTGTTGAAGAATCTATTATTGAAGAAGTAGTAGAAGGAGACAGTTCTTTAATAGGCAAAGTTAATGCTAGTGAAGTTTATATACGAGAAGGACCAGGAAAGAATTTCAAGCCTAAAACTACTGTTAGGAAAGATGCAGAGCTTATGATTTTTGATAGTAATTCTAATACAGAGTGGTATAAAGTAATGAATGCCGCTGGTGTAGAAGGATATATTATGAAAGATTATGTTAATGTTTAGAAAGGTACTATTATGAGAAACGATTTTTTTAATAATATCCCTCCGTCAAGTTATCTCTGTCATTACGGCGTTCTAGGCATGAAATGGGGCCAGCATCGGGCTAGCAAATATGCTCAAAAAGCAGAACGTGCAAAATCTGAAGGTCGTAATGAAAAAGCTCAAGAATATTCAAATAAGTCGAGAAAAATAGAAAAATACCATACAGAAATGGCTGGAGGTAAAAAAGTATACAATAGAGTCTCAAAAATGAGCACGGGAGAAGCTATTGTTCAGAGTGCTCTTCTTTATGGTGGTTATGGCGCTCTTAAATATAATCAAGCTAGAGCTAAAGGCCTTAGTACCGGTCTGTCTATTGTGGAGGCTGCATTATATCAAACAGCTAATTACGGCTTTACTGGAGGTCTTGGTCAAGTTGTCGAGCCTCGAATGGCTAGAGAGAACCAACAAAAGACTGCAAAGAAAAAGTAAATAGAAAGTTTTATAAATTTATTAAAAGGAGGTGCACCTTTGGGAGATTTAAGTGTTGGTACTCGATTAAAACATGCTTGGGAACTTTTTAAACAAAAGGATTCAAGTTTTTATGAACAGTCTGAACCATCTAATTGGTTTGATGTCGGAGTTGGGACTACATATAGAATTGATCGAGTTACGCTATCCCCTTGCAAAGAAAGAACTATTGTAGCATCTCTTTACAATAAGATAGCGATAAGCGTCGCTTCAGTCCCGATTCGACATATTAGAGTAGACGAGAATGATCGGTTTGTGGAAGATATTAATTCTTATTTAGATCGATGTCTTACAGTAGAAGCTAATATTGATCAATCAGGTAGAGAATTAATATTGGATATTGTTATATCGATGTTTGACGAAGGAACTGTCGCTGTTGTTCCAACAGAATCCACATCTAATATAAGGCAAGGAACAGCCTTTGATATTTTGTCAATGCGTGTCGGTAAAATTACACAGTGGTATCCTAATGATGTAAGAGTTCTTCTTTACAATGAACGAAATGGAACCAAGCAAGAAGTTGTGATTCCAAAGAAATCTGCAGCAATTATAACTAATCCATTTTATTCCATCATGAATGAAAAAAATTCAACTCTTCAACGTCTTATAACTAAACTTAATCTTTTAGATAAAGTTGATAACGAAAAAGTATCATCTAGATTTAATATGATACTTCAATTACCATATACTATAAAATCCGATGCTAGGCGGGAGCAGGCCAATAACCGTTTAAAAGAATTGGAAACTCAGCTTGATGCATCCACATATGGAATTGCATATGTAGATGGTACTGAAAAAGTAACTCAACTTAATCGTCCATTAGAGAATGATCTTTTGCAACAAATTGAAGATTTGCAAACCGATCTTTATAGTCAACTTGGTATAACTAAAGAAGTGTTTGATGGTACTGCTGATGAAAAGACAATGTTGAATTATCAAAATGGTACAGTTGAACCAATTCTGTCAGCAATAACAGATGAGTTTACTAGGAAATTTATCACTAAGACAGCTTATACTCAGGGGCAACGAATTATGTTCTTACAAGATCCGTTCCGTCTTGTGCCTGTTGATAATATAGCCGAAATTGCTGATAAATTCACACGTAATGAGATTTTAACATCTAATGATGTTCGATCTATTATAGGAATGAAGCCGTCCAATGATCCTAATGCGGATGAGCTTCGAAACAAGAACCTCAATAAGAGCGATGAAGAGGTTGCACTCGAAGAAGGTGGCCAAGAAGAGCCAATCGAGGAAGATATTCAGGAAGAAGAGGGACGTCCATTATCGGAAATTCCTCTTTCCAATATAAGTTAATAAAAGTGTTTTTATAAACTTTTTCGATCACCAGATGAGAATAAAAAACAACCTACAGGTTATCGTTAATAGTTTGAATGAAAGCACAAATAATCCGACAGGAGGTATGATTAATGAATTATGATTTCAGCGGTTATGCCACCAAGAATGATCTTAAATGCTCGGATGGTCGAACCATTCGTAAAGATGCATTTAAAGATAACGATGGATCTGTGGTGCCTCTTGTTTGGCAGCACCTTCATGATGATCCTTCTAATGTTCTTGGGCATGCACAATTAGAAAACAGGGATGATGGAGTTTATGCTTATTGCTCCTTTAATGAAAGCGAACAGGCGAAGAATGCTAAAATTCTTGTTAAGCATGGGGACATCTCTTCGATGTCAATCTTTGCTAATCGTCTAACTCAACGCGGAAACGATGTTTTGCATGGAGTTATTCGAGAAGTTAGTCTTGTTCTTGCTGGGGCAAATCCTGGTGCTAGAATAGAAAATTTGAGTTTTCAACATTCTGATGGAACATGGGAGAGTGTTGAAGAAGAAGCTACTATTTATAGTGATTCTCCTCTTTCTGTGATAGCCCATGAAGATGTTCAAAATGGAAGTAAATCGTCAGATGAAACAGATGACGAAAAAGAGAAAGAAGAAAAAGTGGCTGATGATAATGAAAAGACTGTTCAAGATATTATAGATAGCATGACAGAAGAACAGAAGAATGTTCTTTATTTCTTGGTTGGTCAAGCAGTAGAAGACAGCAAAAGTGACGCAAATACTAAAGAGTCTATTGAAGAAGACGAAACAGATGAAGAACTATCTCAATCGGAAGGATATGATATGAAATACAATGTGTTTGACAGCGACAACAATGAAACGACTTTGGCCCACGATGAGCTTAATTCTTATATCGAAGAGGCTCGTAATGGAAGTAAGAAACTTGGGGATGTGTTCTTGGCACATGGAGTAACTGATATTGATATGCTATTCCCTGAAGCTCAGATGGTTAGCCCAACTCCAGACATGATCAGTCGTAGGATGGATTGGGTTTCTGGCGTATGGAATAGTGTTAAGAAATCTCCATTCTCTCGAATCAAGTCTATTGCGGCTGATGTTACTGCTGACGATGCTAGGGCTCGTGGTTATGTTAAAGGAGAGAAGAAGGTAGAAGAAGTTATTTCTCTTCTTCGTCGTACGACAACTCCTCAAACTGTTTATAAACTTCAGAAACTTGATCGTGACGATGTAATCGATATCACTGATTTCGATGTTGTAGTATGGATTAAGGCTGAAATGAGGACTATGCTCGATGAGGAGATTGCTCGAGCAATTCTTGTTGGTGACGGTCGCGATGTTACTTCAAATGATAAGATTAAAGAAGATAATGTTCGTCCTATTTATCAAGATTCGGATGTCTATACTATTCACCATTTGGTCGAGTATGACGCAGATGCGACTACTGATGATAAGAGTGCTGCTTTGGTCGAGGCTGCCCTTCGTGCTCGTAAAGATTATATGGGTTCTGGCAATCCAACGATGTATGCTTGCAATGAAGTGATTAATGATATGCTTCTAGCTAAGGACAAAATTGGACGTCGTTTGTATTCTACAATGACCGAACTCGCTGATGCTCTTCGTGTTAAAGAGATTATTGAAGTTCCTGTAATGGAAAATATTACTCGTACGTTTACTAGTAATGGGGCTGAAGTTACTCGCAATCTTGAGGCTTTGATTGTTAATTTAGCAGATTATACTCTTGGAGCTGACAAGGGTGGAGAAGTTAATCTCTTCGACGACTTTGACCTTGACTACAATAAACTTGAGTATTTGATCGAAACTCGTGTTTCTGGAGCTTTGACTAAGCCTTATTCTGCTATCGCTTTGGAAATTGGCGAAGACTCTGTAGTTGGTTAAATAAAACGTAAGTAAGAGGATAGGCATGACTAAGTTTTTTGGTGTTGTAGGATATGGTGACACAATAGAGACATCTCCTGGAGTGTGGGAAGTTGACATTGAGGAACGAAAATATTACGGCGATGTCATATCTAATAGTCGTCGTTGGGAGAAAAGTGAATACCAGAATGATAATTTAAACATTAATAATTCTGTTAGTATTTTAGCGGATCCTTATGCCTTTGAGCATGCCTATGCTATTCGTTATGTAGAAATGATGGGGGCTAAATGGAAGGTAACTAACATTGAGTTTAAACGCCCCCGTCTTATTCTTACTTTAGGCGGAATTTATAATGGCGTGGAGGTTGAGGATGAAGAGACGTCTTGAACTTCAAACTTTGCTTGAAGAAATTCTTGGTTCTCGAAATGTTTACTTTTCTCCACCGGAAAGTGTTAAGCTTAAATATCCTTGTATAATTTATGAAAAATCTGATGAAATTGTTAGATACGCTGATGATATACCATACAAGCGAGACGATGTTTATGAGATTACAGTAATAGATAGGGATCCTGATAGCGAAATTCCGGATAAAGTATCAGATTTAAAATCTTGCGCATTTACGAGATCTTTTACGAATGATAATTTAAACCATAATGTATATAGATTAATTTATTAAGGAGTTATTATGAAAATTGTATGGGATTCTGTTGGCCAGCATTTTTATGAAACTGGTCTAAAGAAGGGTGTTCTTTATTTGCAAGAATCTGATGGAACATATCCTAAAGGTGTTGCTTGGAATGGGCTTACGACCATTAATGAGACACCTTCTGGGGCTGAAGCCACAGATCTTTATGCTGATGATATTAAGTATGTCTCTTTGTATTCAGCCGAGCAGTTTGGTGCAACGATAGAGGCTTATACATATCCCGAAGAATTTGAGGCTTGTGATGGCACTCAAGAACTTGCTGATGGTGTAACAATAGGCCAGCAGGATCGTTCTGCGTTTGGTCTATCTTATTGTACTACTGTTGGCAGTGACACAGATGCTAATCAATATAAGATTCATCTTATTTATGGTGCAAAAGCGTCTCCTTCAGAGCGTTCTTATCAAACTATAAATGATTCGCCAGAAGCAACCACATTCTCATGGGAGATAACTACTAATCCTATTAATGTTGACGGATATCAGCCAACTTCATTAATTGTTATTGATTCTCGTCGAGTTGATGCAGACGCTTTGAAGGCTATTGAGGATGCACTTTATGGCACCGAATCGACTGAACCGCATCTACTTACCCCTAGCGAAGTTATTTCTATAGTTGGAACTTCTGGAATTTCTGGTTAGAATAATAAATAGAAAGGAGATTAAAGATGATTAAAGAAGAAATTGCTTATACAGATTTTAATGGAAATCCTCAAACTAGAACCGCATATTTTCATCTTAGCAAAGTCGAGGTTGTTGATATGCAGCTTAGTGTTGAAGGCGGATTTGATCAACTAATTAAGAATATTGGTGAATCTAATAGTTTTAAAGATATGATAGATATCTTTAAGAAAATTCTTGAGATGAGCTATGGTGTTAAGAGTGAAGATGGTCAGCGGTTTATAAAGAGCAAGGAGCTTTGGGAAGAATTTACTCAATGTCCTGCTTATGAAGAATTGTACATGAAATTAGCTACAGATTCAAAGGCTGCTGAAGAGTTTATCAATAATGTTTTGCCTGATGTAAAAGGAATGGTTGATCAAATGTCGTCAGCTTCTGAGTAAAAGGAGGGGAGAATGCTTCAAATAGTTGTCCCAAAAAATGAATTTTTTGACGAATCAACCCAGAAGTTCATTTCTATATCTGAAACGAAGTTAAATTTGGAGCATTCTCTTATTTCTTTATCGAAATGGGAGTCAAAATGGCATAAACCATTTTTGTCAGACGATAATAAAACAAATGAAGAAATTATAGATTATATAAAATGTATGACTATAAATAAAGTTACTGATCAGAATGTTTATTTAGGATTTACCAATGATAATTATTCTGAAGTAAATGATTATATACAAAATCCTATGACTGCTACTTGGTTTAATGATCAGTATAATAGAGGATTAAATCGTACTATAATAACAAATGAAGTTATATATGGTTGGATGGTAAGTTTTAATATACCATTTGAATGCGAGAAATGGCATCTTAATCGTCTTTTAACTTTAATAAGAGTTTGTGAAGTAAATTCTAGTCCTAAGAAAAAGATGCCTATGAGAAAAATTATAGAAAATAATAAGAGTCTTAATGAGGAAAGAAAACGTGCTATGAATACTAATGGCTGAGGTTGTTTTATGAGAATTAATTTAACTACTAAGGGAAATTTTGAAAAAACTACTAAATTTTTAGATCGTATAAAACAAATTGGCAATTCTAGTATTTTTGATAAGTATGGCGAAATGGGCGTTGAGGCTCTTTCTAAGGCTACTCCTGTAGATACAGGTTTAACAGCTTCTTCTTGGGGGTATCAAGTAGAACGTAAATTTGGTTCAACTACTATAACTTGGACTAATTCTAATATTAATAGCGGGGTTAACATAGCTGTTATAATCCAACAAGGTCATGGAACTGGAACTGGTGGTTATGTGAAAGGTATTGACTATATTAATCCTGCTTTAAAACCTATATTTGAGCAAATTAAAGATGCTCTTTGGAGGGAGGTGACTGAATAGTGAGTGAGAAAGTAGATACAAATGTTGTATCTATGAAATTCGATAATAATCAATTTCAGCAAGGAGTTTCTCAAACTTTATCTAGTTTGACTAAACTCAAAGAAGGTTTGAAATTTAAAGATTCTACTCGCGACATTGATAATTTATCAAAATCTGTTAAAGATGTTACTTTTGACAAATTATCAGATGGAGTAAGTACAATAGCTAATAAATTTACAAATCTTGGTATTGTTGGCGTTACCGCACTCCAAAATATAGTTAATAAAGCTGTTAACGCTGGTGAACGTATTGTTTCAGCTTTAACTATTGATCCTGTAAAACTTGGCTTTCAAGAATATGAAACTCAGATTAATGCAATTCAAACCATATTAGCTAACACTGAGAGTAAAGGAACTACTCTAAACGATGTTAATGATGCTCTTGATGAATTAAATCATTATGCTGATATGACAATCTATAATTTTACTGAGATGACCAGAAATATTGGCACGTTTACCGCTGCTGGTGTAGATTTGGATACTTCTGTGTCAGCTATTAAAGGTATAGCTAATTTGGCTGCTGTTTCTGGGTCAACATCACAGCAAGCGTCTACTGCTATGTATCAGCTTTCACAGGCTTTGGCAGCTGGTACTGTAAAACTTATCGACTGGAACTCAGTTGTTAATGCTGGTATGGGTGGTCAGGTATTTCAAGATGCTCTTAAAGAGACAGCTAGAGTCCATGGCATTGAAATCGATAAGATGATAAAGGATGAAGGATCGTTCAGGGAGACTCTCTCCAAGGGATGGTTGAGTTCTGAGATTTTGACTGAAACTTTATCTAAATTTACAGGAGACTTAACTGAAAAACAGCTTAAGTCTATGGGGTATAACAAAGAGCAGATAAAAGATATATTAAAAATGGGTGAGACTGCCAATGATGCAGCCACTAAAGTTAAGACATTTACTCAGCTCTTTGATACTCTTCAAGAGGCTGCTCAATCTGGATGGACTCAGACATGGGAAATTCTTATTGGCGACTTTGATGAAGCTAAGAAACTTTTGACTAATGTAAGTGATGTTGTAAGCAACATTATTAATGAATCTGCTAATGCTCGAAATGAACTTTTGCAAGGATGGAAGGACCAGGGCGGTCGAACCATGATAATCGATTCACTTGCCCATGGATTTGAAGTTATAAGTGATCTGATAGCTCCCGTTAAAGAAGCTATGAATGAGATATTCCCTCCAGTAACATCAGAGCAATTAATATCTTTAACTAAAGGTATTACAGATTTAATAAATGGGTTTGAAGTTACAGACGAGACGGCTCAAAAGATAAAGAACACTTTTAGTGGATTATTCTCAATCTTAAAAGTAGGAGTTACTGCTGTAAAATTAGTGGCCAATGGGTTTAAGAGTCTTATTACTTTTATTTCTCCATTAGCTGGAATTATTCTTGATTTTACAAGCTTAGCTGGGTCAAAGATTACAGATTTTGTAAATAATCTTGGAGACTTTTCAGATTTAGATTCAGGACCTTTGAGAGATTTTGTAGATAGTGCAAAAACTGCGTTTGATGAAGGGTCTGTTCTAAGTAATGTAGGCTCCACTCTTGGTAATATTTTTAAAAATATTTATGATAGAATAAAAGAGAGAATTGAGCCTTTTAAAAATCTTGCTACTAATATTTGGAATTTTATACATGATCTTATAGAAGTTTTAATTAGTGCGGCTCCGTCTTTCGAAGAGATTGCAGAAGCTTTTGACAAAGTTTTCCAAAAAATTAGAGACGTTATATCTAATGCTATGGAAGGTATTGATTTTAATTCTGGCATAGATGTTATTAATACCGGGATGCTTGCTGGTATTGTTGTAATGTTAAGAAGCTTTGTTAAAACTTTAAAAAAGACTTCAAAAGAAGCTGGAGATAATAGTTTAGTATCAAAAATTAAAGATATTTTAGATGGAGTTAAAGATAGTTTAAAAGCATGGCAAGCTAATATAAATTCTAAGACCATTCTTACAATAGCTGCGGCTATTGGCGTTTTAGCTGTTTCTCTAATAGCTCTGTCTTTGATTGATTCTGCTAAGTTAACTACCGCTCTTGCAGGGATAACAGTATTATTTATAGAATTATTTGCTTCTTTAACAGCATTTTCTAAAATTTCCAACGGAAAAGGGTTTTTAGGTTTAACTAAAGTATCTGTTGGATTTGTTGGGCTTTCAGTCGCTGTTCTTGTGTTATCTTCGGCGGTTTCTAATTTGTCAAAATTAGACTGGAGTGGATTAGCGAAAGGTCTTTTAGGTGTAGGAGTTGTTCTCGCTAGTTTAGCTGGGTTTCTTAAAATTGCTAATGGTTTAAAGATTAAACCTTCGACTGGAGTTGGTTTAATAGCTTTGGCTGGAGCATTAGTTATAATAACCAATGCTGTTGAGCGTTTGGGGAATCTTAATATTACCGCATTAATAAAAGGGTTGACATCATTATCTGTTGCATTAGCTGCTATGGCTTTAGCTATGAAAAGTCTTGACGGGATGAAGAAAGCTACAAGCATAGGAACTGGAATGCTATTGATGGCATCAGCTATGATTGTTCTATCTGTGGCTGTTGAACGACTTGGAAATTTGAATCCAGAGGTATTAGCAAAAGGTTTACTTGGGTTATCTGTTTCTTTGCTTGCTATGAGTGCAGCTATGAAAGTTATGGGCAATATTAAAGGAGCTGTTAGTATAGGTGTTGGGCTTATCGGAATGGCAACTTCTATGGTTATTCTTTCTAATGCTGTGGAAAAGCTTGGAAGTATGGACGCAGAATCTTTAGCTAAAGGTTTGATTTCAATAGCTGCAGCTCTTACGGTCATAACTGTAGCGGTTAATTTAATGCCGACTAGTTTGCCTATAATAGCGTCAGGTCTTCTTATTTTCAGTGGAGCACTTATTGTTATAGCAGGTGCTATGGCTATTTTGGGGAATTTCAGTGGCGAAAGTATAGGTAAAAGTCTTACTGCTTTAGGCGGATCACTTGCTATATTATCTATAGCGTTAAATGCTATGCAAGGAACGTTAAGCGGTTCGGCTGCGTTACTTATTGCTTCTGCAGCTTTGATGGCTCTTACTCCTGCTCTTTATATTTTAGGTTCTATGTCTTTAAGCCAAATTGGAACGGCATTGATAGCTATAGCTGGTGCTTTAGCTTTATTTGGTGGTGCAGCAGCATTATTGCAGCCATTAATTCCTTCTATATTAGCTTTATCCGCTTCATTAAGTTTATTTGGAGTTGCTTGTTTGGCAGTTGGAGCTGGTGTAGCATTGCTAGCCGCTGGATTGACGTTATTAGGTGGTTCTGGAGTAGCTGTTTCAGCTGCATTGACTGCTATAATTACGACGTTAGCCGGATCTATACCTCTTATTATAACAAAAGTTGGAGAAGGTTTAATATCTCTTGTACAACTTATAGGGGATAGTGCTTCTACTATTGCGACAGCTATTGGTCAGGTTGTAAGCGCTATATTAACAACTCTTACTAGTTTAGTTCCTCAGTTAGGCACTTTAATAAGTACTATCGTTACCGAAGTTTTAAGAGTTTTAACAGAAGCAGTCCCTCAACTTGGAACTCTTATATCAACGGCTATAACAGAAGTATTAAGAATTTTAACTGAAGCTATACCGCAATTCGCGGAAGCCGGTTTACAAATTATTGTTGGGATACTCACAGGGCTTGCTTCAAATATTGGAGATATTGTTACTGCTGGTGCTGACGTCATTGTTAATTTCTTACAAGGTATTCAAGACAATATTGGTCGCATTGTTGATGAAGGAATTCAAACAGCAATTTCATTTATTAATGGTATAGCAGATGGTCTTAGAAATAATAAAGAAGAGATTTGGGATGCTCTTGAAAATTTAGTGGATGCCATTATAGAATTCTTTGTTACAGGCGCTCAGGATCTGTTAGACATAGGCGGAGATATTCTTGACGGAATTGGCCAAGGTATTTCTGATGCTATTGGGCATATAGGTGATTTTCTAGTTGGTCTTCCGGGAGCGATCGCGGATTTTCTCAATCCTACAAAACTTATGGATGCTGGGGCTGAATTTTTTAGCGGAATATTTGGCGGAGGAGATAACGGAGAGTCAGAGGCAGAAGAAGTTGGTGAGAATATATCAACTTCTACTTCCGAAGGAATTGAATCTAAAGCTAGTGAAGTTTCTAATTCAGCGGAAACTTCTGTTAGTGATGCAAATTCTAAAGCCGATGCGAAAACAAGTTCATTTGTATCTGTTGGAAAGAATATTGCAAGTGGAACTGCCTCAGGTATTACTAATAATTCATATTTGGTATCGAATGCTGCCGAACAGATGGTGTCTGATGCTGAAAAAGCTTCTAAGAAGAAGGGTGTCATTAAATCTCCTTCTAGATTGTTTATGAATAATGTAGGCCGATATATCGCTGAGGGTTGTGCTTTGGGTATAAGTAAATTTGACTATATGGTTGCGCAAGCTTCAGGAGAAATGGTTTTGTCTGCTTTCGATGAAGCAACAGACAGTTTGTTTGATTTCTCTGATATATTGAATACTATGTCGTTCGACGATATTAGCCCAACAATAACACCAGTGGTTGACTTGTCGAATGTTGAGAATGGGTCTAAATTAATAAGCTCAATGTTTAACCAGAATTTACTTTATAGTGCAAATGGAGATTCTGCTAGTAGACTACTTCCTTCTATTAGCGGATCGAACCTTATGGGTCAGGCGATAGCCTCAAATCTTGTTACTAAGGTTTCTAATATGGATGTCGTATCTGCTATAAACAAAATGTCATCTAAGATGGACTCTATAGGGCCAACTTATAATAATTACATGTCCGGCATAACCTACGACGATGGCACGAACATCGCAAATGCTATACAAACCATAGCT
>CAZWIF010000001.1:0-50389 GCA_964634355.1 uncultured Clostridium sp. | reverse complement strand
TCTTCCTTTCTGTATTGATTTTTCTTTTGTGAAGCGAAGCTTGTTCGCCCCCCCCGCCTAAAATACGGGATAATAATTTAATCATAAATTTTCTCCTTTCATACCAAAAGAAAGACAACCCTAAGGTCATCTTACTTTTATTTTTTTAATTAGTTTTAAGAACGAGCGTAGCTCATCCCAAGAAGCATCTTACGATGCTTTAAATAAATATGATTCTTCCCAAGAC
This sequence comes from uncultured Clostridium sp., assembly GCA_964634355.1. Classification (GTDB taxonomy): domain Bacteria; phylum Bacillota; class Clostridia; order TANB77; family CAG-508; genus CAKPSH01. Next base: position 50,163 of record CAZWIF010000001.1, on the reverse strand, counting down.
GCAAGCTGATGCTTGTATCTCAGACTTTCAAGATTGTCCATTCAAATCTTAAGAAGCTTTGAACAGATAACTTTCAGTCCAGTTGGTCGTACCAGTCCATTTACCAGCACTTGTAATTGCTGTTGTGCATTTCCATAGTTTGCCACTATACACAACATAGTCCCCAACTGCATATGTACTTGTTGTAGAGAACGTATCCACATCAAGTCCAAGTATATGTCTTAATGCGTTATCAAGATTATAAACACATTTAGCACTTGGATATTCAGTATGTGTTGAACTGCTGCTTACGCTTTCAACTTTATTCTCAATTACTTCAACACTACGTCTTAATTTGTCCTTTAAGTTTTGCTCATAGAATATATTAGCATTTAATTCTAATGTCGTTCCAATAAATTGCTCCGTACCAAAGTCACTTACTCTATAAGCATACGAGATATCAGATAAATTATAAGTGATAGTGTCAATACCATAATAAATCCAAGTTGAGTCATATAAATATGGTACATTCATTGCTTGTACAGTTGCCAAGTTTTCGACACTATAAGCCATTCTATCAGTTCTCTTATACCATTTTAATTCCTCTAAATCAATTTCATCATAATAAACCGCACTTAAATAACAAAGTCCATAATCTGTTATTTGATTACCACTTTCATCATTATAAGGTATTGGTAATGTATAATCAAAATATGTTTCATATACGTCATCATTATATCCAGACCAAATTAGATGACAACATAAATTGTCAATGTCACTTGTCGCTACACATAAATAACCATTAGATGTAGGTGTATAATAAGATATATAATTTGTGTTTGTTAAGCTTTGCCCACTTGATGCGGTACTTGATGTGCTTAATAATGTTACACTAGATGATGTATTTGGAACACTTGAAATATATCCAACTCTCACTGTTGATGATGCAACACTATTATAAATTGTATATGTCTTTCCTCCTAAACATTTAAAATAAATTACATAATATCCACTTGCAGCACTTATTGCTCCAGCTGAACTTATTGTATAATTTTTGAATATTTGTGAGCCATCTTTATCAAATTGATTCAAACCAACACTATATAATCCGGTTGGATTTGCAACTTGAATAACACCAATTTGTTCAGCAATGAATACAATTTGGATATTATCATCAACTATTGGTGAACCAGTAGTGATTGTGATGCCATAATCAGCAAGTGTTACGGCTTCATCATTTAACATCCAATCATTTGATGTATATGAAATTGTGATTGTATCTCCAACGGATTCTGAACCTGTTGTCGCTATACCATAATTGCTTACTGAAACCGTTGAAGTTCCCACATACCAAGAGTTGCTTGTATAGTATACGGTGATTGTTGTACCTTCTGTTTCGTTTCCATTCGTTACAATACCATATTCACTCATTGTTACTATGACTTCATCTAATAACCAATCTGTGCCATCATAAGTAAATGTATAAGTGCTTGGCTCTTCATTAATTTTGCTAACAAATGTATCCTGTGTAAATGTGCTTATAACGCTTGATGTGTCTACTGGTGATACAACAGCCTTATATTCAAATGTATATGTTCCAGTTGCTTGTGACACATATTTAGCAAAGGTGCTTTTATTTAATGAATATACTAAAGCAGATGTATATGTGATTGTTGGCGTATAGATAAAGTTGTATGTTCCGGTTGTAGCGATTTGTGTTTTGAATGTGGCTCTATCTACGGTTACGGCACTTACTCCTGTTGTAAGCAAGTTGTAGACCAAATCTTCTTCAATTGTTGAAGATAATGTTGTTCCAACAAGGCGTTGCAAATCGGCATATCCATCGGCAATGTCTTGGTCTCCACCGGTTGTACGATAGTTCCAGGTGTCTGAATCGGCAACGCCATCTGGTGATACAAGGTTATTCGCTAAGCCAACTGTAACCCCAGGATAATTTCCATCTGGGTCGATATCAGGATATACCTGCGTTGTTTTTTCTTTGTCATTAAAAAACTTAACTGTAGCCATTAATTATCTCTCCTTTCTTTTTATTTTAATAGGTATGAGTTTACTCGTGCCCTATTTTTATGGATGCAAACTTATTTGCGTCCTATGAAATTTCATAATATAATCCCGTGACGACTTCTCGGTCATCAACATATAAACTTCCACCTTCTTCAGATGTAGAAGTAACATATTTAACTCCAGAGTAATTAGAAGATAAATATGAGTTAATTAAATTTGTACTTCCAGCCGTTGTAGTTTTAACGCCAGTTAAATAATACGTCTCATTAGGACTGGATAAAGATGTTGTAACATCCCCTGTACTTGGTGCGTATAATTTTGTTTCTGTGCCATTTATTGTAATAGAGCCAATTTGAACTCCATCACTTAAAATTTGCTTAAAACTTGTAGCCGTAGCACCAGTTTGAATGCCATTTAATTTAATTTTATCAGCAGCAGACATAAAACCCGCTGCTGACGTGCTTACATTATCGTGAGTATGGCTACTTAACGAAAATGCCGAACCTAATGTATAGGTTAAAGTGTCTCCCGAAATGCTAACTGCGGTTACTGCATTCCCAGCACCGCTAGAAGTGGCGGTTTTGAGAAGCTTTCTAGTAGAACCATCAGCAACATTATCAAGACTATTTAATTTGCTTAATAGTTGCATTTAGCCACCTCCTTAAATTAGCCTATTATTACAACCTTATAAGTAGCTCCTGTAGCAGGTGCACTAGCAAATCCAATAGTTACAACTGATGTGCTTGTTCTTGTTACATCTACTATAACATCCTCATAACTAGAGCCATCATAAACTTGAACAGTTACATCTCTACTTCCTAGATTGTGTGTAACAGTAAAGCTAGTTTTACTTGAATCCCCAGTTAAGGTTTCAGTATATTTACTTAAAATAGTTACAGCACTACCAGAACCTGTAATTAAACCATTACTATCGAAAGTAATAGGATAAACAGCTTGTGTAGTTTTTGCTGTTGTTGAATTAGATAACCCAACAGTTATATTTCCACTTTCAGTAATAGGACTACCAGATACAGAAATGCCATCACCAGCAATGATTCCAACACTTGTTACAGTACCTTTATTTGTGGTGTATCCCATATCTTGAGCAGATGTTACTCTACCATAAGTGTCTACTGTAAGACCTTGATAAGTTCCAGCTGAAACACCACTCGTTGCCAAAGCAATAGTTCCAGTGGTTGTTATTGTTCCACCAGTTAAACCAGTGCCGGCAGTAATACTTGTTACAGCAGTATCATCACCTGATGGTACATAAGCCCAAGTTGGTGTAGTGTCTATTGCTATAAATAAATCACCAATGTCAGCATCTTGGCTGTCATAAGTTCCAGCGGTTACTACCTTATATGTATCACCAACAGTTACATTACTAGTTGGTAAAGTTGTTCCAGCAGTTCCACCAGTACCAATTGTACCTTTAAAGTGCATTGCACCAGATACAGCCCCTAATGCTTCACTAACAAATGATGTAGTAGCAATTTGGTCACTATTATCACCGGCAGTTGCTTTTGGTGCTGTTGGTGTGCCAGTAAGTGCTGGACTTGCTAATGGTGCATAAGTTGTATCAATTTGATTTCCTTCTCCATCTTGATTTGCTTTTAATACATAACCAGCTGTTCCATCAGTATAAGTTGTATCACTAAATGCAGTCGCTGGTAATTTTGAATATTTATTTGTTGTTGCATCCCACACATAATCATTTTCTTCTACATCAGTAGATGATTGATTAGCAGAACTAGACGCTGGTAATAAACCTGCATCAGTAGCTGAGACATTTCCCAAAGCAGTTCCAGTTTCTGTTATATGTCCATTCGCATCAACTTTAAATGGATAAATTCCAGCAGTTGTAACAGCTGTTATTGAATTTGTGTGGTCAACAGTAATTGTTCCTGATGATGTTATTGGATTTCCAGAGATAGATAATGAGCCATCTGTATTTGCAGCATCTATACTTGTTACTGTTCCACCACCGGTGCCCATTTCATCCCATTCAGTTCCAGTATATACTCTAAATCTATTTGTTGTTGTGTTAAAATATACCTGACCAGCTTTTGGATTACTAGGGTTTGACGCTAAGTTTTGTACTATAGCATTTTGTAATTCATTCTTATTTAAGTTAATATCGACTAAAAAACTTTTTGCCATATTATTTTACCCCTTTCTTTTTAATTTAATGTTGCCTTTCCTTTAAAAGAGCCAATAAAAGTTATAGTAACTTGATTTAAGGAATCATAATGAACATTTCCTTCCACTTCTTCTCCTGCACTATCAATAATAGATACTGACGGATATTTATTCAAATTATGAACTATTACCCATTCATCAGAAGCTTCGGTTTGATTATGGACATAATTTAAGTCAGCTATATCTATTCCTAAATCCGCAGCAGTTTTATCTCCTTCTAAAGTAACTCCATTTATTTTAGGCTTATTTGTTAATTTATTATAATTATCTGAAATATTAGGTCTTGGACATCTTATTTCTACATCTTTAACATTTCCCACTTCAATAACTTCAGATTCTATACTTGGATTTGTTTTGCCCAAATCTTCCCATATTGTTTTTTCATCCATTATTATTCACCTGCCTCTATATGAAATATACTAGGTGCAATAATTTCATAGATTTCCTCGGTATCTTCAGGCATAAATTTAACATTATATCTATAAAATCCCGTGTCTAGTTCTTCAGTATCAGAGGGAATAAATGAAAAAATATTATCTCCAGTAATTTCTTTTTGTATTACTATTTCATCATCACTTCTATAATTAAGAACTGTTAAAACTAATTTATCCCCTTCTGATAATTCATAAGGACAATCTTTTCCAAATGCAAATAAAATTTCAATATTTTTATTTGTTCCTTTAAATATAGAAAAATCTTTTCTAAATAAATCATCATTCATTTATTTTCCCCCTTTCTAATCATATTTATTAATTGATAAAATCCATTCTCCATTTATTTTTACATAAGCTTTCTTTGCCTTAACCCATTGTTCATCTTTTTTTAAAAATACTTTTCCTTTATTCCAAGAGCCATCTATTTTACCCCAAGCTCTAACTTGGTCAGCAGGTGTTTTAAACAATGGGCTATAAACATAATCAGACCAAGAACCAGAATCTTTTGATTGAACTCTATATCTTATGTAGTATGAAGTTTCTTCCTGCATTCCAGTAAAATTATAATAGGAATTATTTGTTTGATATGCCCCTTGTACAACATTTTTATTTATATCACATAAAGCAAACTCATATTTGCTCGTATTACTTGCATTGCTTGAAGTTATATAAGCAGAACAACTAAAGGGCTCTAAATTATCTATACTACTAGAGCTTACAGTTGAAGGCGTTAAATATGTTTTAATAGTGAGCGTATTACTTTGACTACCAAAACCCCCATTGCCGTGTGCCTTTGCAAATATTGTATATGTTGTATTAGGACTTAAATTTGAAATTGTAACGGGACTTGTTGTAAAATCCCCATATTTATTATTATTTAAAAAGATTCTTACATAATCGTAAGAACCACTTGTTGAATAGTTTACTTTGATTGAATTGTGCGTTTTACTATTTTGACTTATTGATACACTTGGTAATTGAGGTATATTCCCTAAAGTTAGAGAACCTCCACCCATAGAATGTCTTTCTAAAGAGCTATTATAAGCTTGAGTATCAAAATATCTAACAGATACTACAACAGAATTTGCTGAACCTATATTTACGGTAGCCCATCCTGTAGAACCACTGTATACTGTCGTACCAATTGTATTTAAATAAGTCCTAGGTTTTAATTGAATATTTGAAGCTATATCAGTCCCGTTTACTGAAACTGAAAAAGCCCATCTCCAATCCCAATATGCACCTCTACTGGTACAATGATTTGATGTGTCTATTTTTATTTTTAATTGGCTACCATTTCTTTCACATTGATAAGTTGCAGTAGCTTTAACTTCTGGTGTAACTAATACTCCACCAGACCATTTATTAGATACTATGACCGTTTCATTCCATAAAGTTCCAGATGTACTTGCCATTTATTCCACCTTCTATTAAGATAATTCAAACCATATTTGGCTATCTTTATCATATAAAGATTCTGCTCCATCAACTATTCCATTATCATCAGTATCATATATATTTTTAAACATCAAACCAGTTTCTTCAACTGTACTATATCCAGTTATATGTCCATTTGCATCAAAAGATAATGCACGAACAGCTAGATTATTTTGTGCCGTTATAGAATTAATGTGATTAATAGCTATATCACCATTTGAAGTGATTGGTGAATTTGTAACTTCTAATGAGTTATCTGAATTAACCAACCCAACACTTGTAACCGTACCAGCACCTTCACCATCTGCACCATTATAGATATTAAATGTTCCAGCGATTGTTTTATTTTCATCGTTTAAATACATCGTATAAGTGTCTGTTGTTCCAGCAGCACCAGTTCCAGATGTTCTTGTTATATCATCTACATAAAATCCTTGAATACCCTGGATACCTTGAATACCTTGAGGAATACCAAATTTAAATTCAAATAATTTATTGGTTGCTAAGCCACTTGCCGTTATAGAAGCAGTAGCATCAGAGCCCGGCTCTAATGTATCTGCTGTAGCAGTTGGCGTTGCAAATCCTGCGGCATCACCAGTATCACCTTTTGGAATTGTAAAATTAAGTATAGCATCTCTTTCTGTTCCTGTATTTGTAACAAGAGCTTCAGTACCTTCCGCTCCAGTTATTGTTTGTCCTATTGTTACAGTAGGTCTTACTGTGTCACAATAAAGTTTTGTTGCTGGATGATAGTCAGACGTAGGAGTGTAAGCGTCAGTATTTGTTTTTGTTAAAACATCCGCCGTATTAGCTTTTAAACCTATTTGATAAGGTAATGAATCTAACGCATCGTCAATCGCTGTCTGAACTTCTTGACCTGTGTTATGTAATGGATATTCTGATATTACTGCCATATTTTACACCTCCCCTTAATTTTCTAGTAAAAAGTATATATCTCCATCACTACCAAGACTATTACTTGGCACCGTTGTTCCACTAAAAGCTTCAGCTTTATGTGTATCTAAATAATAACCCATATTTGCCGTTAATGCTTTCGTAGTAGATTGAGATTCTAATGAATCCTCCAATTGTACTGCACCGACAGCACTTGTAGTTGCAGCATTTAATGATAAAGTACCATTCGATAAAGTTAATCCATTTCCGGATGTGACTCTCAAATGCCCATACAAAGAACTTGTTGCAAGTCCATAATCACCATTATCAACTGCGTGATTTTTTGGAGGAGTATTATTGTCTAATGATGTTAAAGAATCACTTAATATTTTGCCTTGAGCAGCACTCAACGCTTTTCCTGAATCTTCAGAAGTAAGAGAATCAGCTAATTGCACCGCACCAGCACTTGTAGTCGTTGCAAGAGCTAAACTTACTATGCCATCACTAACATTTAAGCCATTGGCTACATTAATTTTAACGTGACCAAAAAGTTCATTTGATGCAGCACCATAACTTGAATCTGTATATGCGTGATTGTTATCAGCTTTTTGGTCATATAACTCTGTAAAGTTACTATTAATCTTGGTTCTAACAGTTGCTGCAGATTCAAGATTATTTATTGTTTGCTTAGCCATTAATATGCCTCCTTTCTCATTTTTAAAATTATATGCAATCCAGAATAACACATTGTGTAATTCCAAATCACTAGAAATTTACTTACATTTAAATGCAAAATAGCTGTGTAGCTATCGGCTGTTAATTAACATAAATTCACCGTATGCGGTCGTAATAAAGTTATGAGCATTGTCAGATAGGTATCTGTTTTCATCATCATCAACAGCATTTGCGTTTGTCAAGTTAGATATAGTAATTGTCATTTTATTATCAACACCTATATTATAACTAATTGATTGAATAACAAACTTTTCTCTTTTAAAATTATAAAATTCATCTTCTATTGTAATTATATTATCAACAAATATCAAAGGATTGAATGTTACAGAAATTGAAACACTTGTATTAACAATACTTTTGCACCTTAATTCATAATCTGCCCTATCTTGTGCCAATTTATCACTATATATAGAAGCATCACTTATATAATCAATGTGCCTTCCTATTCTTTTAACACAGATAGGTGATGCAGGGTCATCATTTCTTGCCATAGCACTATATATTTTTCCGTTAACATTATCCCCGACAACGTGGACTTCATTTACTATATTGTCAAAATCATAGCTTGTTGAAGAATCCAAAAACTCTTTCTTTTGGTCACTATAGTGCCAGATTATAGGCTTGTTTGTGTCCTGTATTGTTTCATTAATATCTATAAAACATAAGTTGCCTAAATCATTATAAAAACATTCTGCACCAAGCATATCTGCTAATTCCAATATCATCTCTCCAAAATTAGAACCAGGGTCTTTTGTCAATGTATATGGAGTTACTATTCCATCAAAATTATGGTCATATACAATAGGCTTTAAATCTAACGGATAACCAGAACCAGTGTCTATAGTTAAAATACCTTCTATTGCATCTTTAATTTCTGTTCCTGCTGGTATTTCATACGTTGTTTCTAAAGTCCCCATTTTGCCTTCTAATAAAGCAAATTTATCCTCTAGGGTCAAAGTTACCTGCTTATCAGAATCTTGATGAACAGATGATGGATTTCCCATAATAAAAATACCTCTTGGGAACCAAAATGTTTCTCCTCCAAAAGAAATTCCTATGTCAAATCTAAATTTGTGTTGAACCCATAAAGTATTGATACTTGGAGTATATTTTCCGTCTTTATTCACTAAACTGATATTTAAATTACGTCTTTGTCCGTCCTGATAATTTTCATTATAGCTACCAGACTCTAATATAATATCATTTTGTGGTATTTCATAATTAATTGTTTCATCTGGATGTAAAAGAAATAACCTAAAAGATGCTTCATATTTTCCATTCTCAAGTGCTTTTTCTAAAGAATCCAAATCATAGTTAGATGTACTTGTAAGAATCAAATATTCTCCATAGGTTGTCTTTAAATACTCTCTCGCAATATCTGATAATGCCTGTACTTGATAAATAGATTTTGCCATAATTAATCACCTATAATAACATAATCATCAGCATTTCCAATTTGAGTCCAACCGACACTAACAGTTGTCGCTTGTTCTTTAGTTTCATCTGCAATATCAGACATACTAGAAGTTATATCTACTATATATTTATGTCCCTTTCTATCTTTATATAATTTTAGTTGAGAATTAGCACAAAAATCATTCCATTGTTCTAATAAAGTAGCATCTTCATCATAACCTTTCTTCCTAACTCTTCCTATTAATCCAGAAAATGAACCAGTAGCATAGTTAGATTTACCCATTGATACAGTTGGATAAGACATTAGCGTTTGATAGGTAGTTTTAGAAAAATTTTGAGTCGTGCTATCACTCGTGATATTTGATTGAAACAACCATACATCTGATGGCTCCACTCTGTAAGTATTAGTATCCTCATCTTCAAGAGTCATTCCGATAACGGCATAATCCCACCAACAAGTTTGCAAAGTATTAGATAAAGAAGCCTTAGAAGAAGTTTCGTCATTCTCTTTAAATACATAATATTGATATTCTTTTTGATTTCTTACATTATAATCCACAATTGATAATTGTCCAACACTTGTTTTATAAACAGGTACCAATGTTGAATCTCCTATTTCATTTCTATATATATCAAATTGATAACCAAGAGCCTCTTGAGTCATTCCTTTGCTATCATAATCCCCTGTTGGCTCAAAACAAACTAAAGAGCGGGTATAATTACTAGCAACAGGTTTATATTTTTCAACAAAAATATCTTGATTCTTATCTTGATATAATTTTTCAAAATGAGCAAAATCAAGTGTTATATGACTATTAAACTGTATTTTATCTATAGTTGCACTCATAATTATACACCTCCCTCTCTAACTTCAATTGTGTCATTTGTTAATTTTAATTTCCACCAATTTTCTGAAGCTCTTTCTATTTGAGTTCCGCCTTCAACCCAATAATAGCTATCTCTCCATACATCATCATCAGTCCATATATAATCAGAATATATATTTTTTACTGTGCTTGCTTGTAATACAAATACATTGTTAGGGTTATCATAAAAAGGACTTTCAACAGCAGAATATAAAAAATAATAGTCATTAACGGCTGGATTCATAGCATCGGTTAAAGGTTTACTCAATGTCACTGCCCCAGTTTCAGAATCATAACTTTCTATTTTTTCTACATACCCAGAATTAACAAAACAAATATATTTTAAACCAGAAGACAAATCTATATTTCCGCTTACATAAACTATATTTCTATTATCACTAGATTGAGATATTTGTCCTCCAACTAAATCGCCATCCTCATCGGTTGCAGGCATCATGAATCCAAAATTATAATTTCGTGCATATATAATTAAATCGTGAACATCATCTGTGTCAGACGTATATCTTGCAATTTGTATCATATCATTATAAATACCATTATCGCTATAAAAGAAATCTTCGTCTGGTCTAAATTGCATTGAGACTGTAAATTCATTATCCCAAACAGCTAAACCGCCATCTTTTTCATAAATTAAATAATTATCTCCTAATTTTGCGGAATTAACTCCATTATATGGAGTATCTTCTAAAAATTCAATTCCAGTTAAATCATAATCTGGTTCTGCTAATATATAATAAGGGTCACCATTTACAGGAACATAGCTTAATGGTATTCTTAATATTGCCTTACCATCATTTCTATTATAAGAATCTATAACTCCAGTAATTTCATTTTCACCAACTTTAATTGTCTGTCCAGGATATATTGACTGTCCTCGTTCTAGCCAAATAATAGTAGAACTATTATTATTAGTTTGAATATATCCACTTGCCCCCTGAGTATATAAAGAATAAGGAGAATCGCTTGTTAATGTTGCCCAAGAAACTCGTATACCTTGGTCTGTTGTACTTATAGTTACTGGTTGGTCATCATAGGATAACGCTGTATAATTAACATTAAAGTTTAAAGCTCTCGTTGTAGTTTGAACACCAAACTCGGTTTCGCAAGTTAATTCAATTCTATATGTTTCTCCGGTCTTAAATCCGTCATAATAAAATTGAATATTTGCACTATAAACTTTACCTGATGTTTTTATTAATGTCGCTCCACTATCTGTTACAGAATATAAATTCCATAAAAAATAAACAAGGGGAACATCATCTGATTGTTCATACGTTCCTAAAAAAGTATATTCTTTAGTGGTTAAAGTTTCTTCATAATTGGTTATTGATACGGTAGGGGTCTCCCTAACATATAAAACATTTTCCGGTGTAGTCTCTATAAAATCAGAATAAATATAATATTTATCTTGACTACTAGGTATATTAGAAAAAGATTCACTAACAATACATAAGCCAGTATTTACATCATAGCTTGAAACAGTATTACTTTCATCCCCTATTTTTAATAACATATCTGGTTTTATATTTATGTTTTGTTTTAAATAAATTTCAGTCGTAGTATTTTCAGCTTGTTTAAATTCTAAAGGAACAGAATTTATAGTAGTTAAACTTATTGTAATATCATTATAAGTTTGAGTTATTTTTTTAGTAGAAGAATCATACGTAATATAGTCATTCTCTTTTAAGTCTGACAATGTCGTGAACCAAACGTCTCTTCCTTCCACTTCTATATAATAATCTCCTGCATTTAATCCATCAGCAGTTACTATATATTTATAAATATTATCTCCTTGGTCTGCCATATTTAAAGTAGCAAAATTCCCTAACGTAATTTTTGTGACTGCTAATAAACTTTCACTTGTTCCACTGTTATATCTCAAAGTAACAGTATCATCATACGAGTTATAAGATAAAACATTACCTTCAGATGCGTCATTAGGTACTATAAATGAAAATCCATAATCCCCAACTTTTAAAACATAGTCATCTTCTGCTAATCCATCAGAAGAAACCGTATAATTATATGTTGTTGGCTCAAGGACATTCCCGTATGTAATTAACATATCCTGCTTAGGTTGGTATAATTTAGCAGTCCATTTATAATCATTACCATTTTGAAGTCCTATTTCTTCTCCCAACTCTATAAAGCCGGTGTCCCCATTATATAATTCAACAGCAAAATCTTCTTTATCGCCCTGATATATAATGTTATTTTCCCAGTCATATACTGTTAATTGATAAGCCGTTACTTTATCCGAGGTATTTACAACTAAAGATATTTCCTCTACACTATTTGCATCTATAGATTTATATGTAGGCTGAATTGACCTAGGTTGGTAAACCATTTTTTCTCCTCCTTTCTTTAAATTTATAAGGTACCGACACAAATGTCGGCACCCATATTGATAAGGACACAAATGTCCTTACCAATATTATTGATTTTTAGTTATATTTAATAAAGATTTTAATTCGTTAGCAAATTGTCTTGCATTTGTAACATTTGGTAATTCAATATTACCAAAATTATAATTATTTGTAACTGAAGAACCTGTTGCTGTATTAGAAGTAAATTTTGGCTTGATAAGATTACTTAGTAAATTTCTCATTTGAGTGTTATTAAGAACATATTCTGGTTTATTTGGTGTTCCATGTAATACTGCAAGACCAGTATAATCAATTTCACCACCATTAGCATAACCAGGTAATCTTAATGCTGTATAACTAGATGCTTCATCCGTAGACATATTATCAACTTTATCAATTTCGGCAAGTATTGCATTATACTTATTTTTAAAGTTTTCTAATACATCAAGTCTTTGGTCAAGAATATCTTTTTCCCAATTTGCACCTATTATTTGAGCAGCTTTTAAAGCATCTTGAGCTTCTTCATAAGCATCTGATACTTCATCCCACTTTTCTTGATAAGTTTCTAAATCTTCAATTAGTTTATCCCAATATTCATCTTCCTCTTCTTTTTGCTTATTTAATTCTTCTATTTGTTTCTCTGTTTCATCGAGATTCTTTTGAAGCTCATAATAAGCGTCAGAAAAGTCCTCTACTACTTGTGGGTCTAATTGGGAGACCATTTCAGTCCAATTTTCACCAAGTAATAAATCGGCTAAATTTCTATTTTTTTCATTATCAAATTTATTAAGTACATCGTCCCAAGAATCTATATACTCTTGTAATGCCTCTATTTGGTCTTCTAATGAATTTATAGTAGCATCTTTTTGTTCTTCTATTTCTTTTGTTGTAGCACTTGTAAGCAAATCCTCATAAGTCTTTTTAGCATCAGCTATAGCTTCGGCATCGGTAGTCCAAATCCACGAACTGTTACTTTCACCTTATAGGTTACTGACCACTTTTATTTGTGGCGATTAGGTCGTTAAGCCTAATTCTATGATTTCATTTTGTTATATTCATAGTCCAGACTGTATATTGCCTTATAGGGTAAATAAGGTGATAACTTCAATATTAATGTTACCACTAATATCCTGCAGTCGTTACGGTTATTGAATCTAAGGTCTTTTCTAATTTTTCTTGTAAATTATCATAATACCAAATTTCTAAAAAATTAAAATTATTTGAAATTGCATAATTCCTTTTTAATTTATCGTGTATTTTTTGTCTTTCAAAAGTTTTTACTCCACCAAAATATTCTATAGGTCTTTTATGTTGTTTCCCTTGATATTCAATTAAAAGATTTAATTCTGGAATATAAAAATCATAAGATAATTGATTTCCTCCAACTCCAATTAAACCTGAGAATTTTTTTTGAGTTTCATATAGTAAATTATATTTATTTAGAATTATTGAAATTTGTTCTTCTCCTTTAGATAAGGAACAGTTAGGACATCCATGTCCTGCTAACAATGTAGTAGGAAAAGTTTCCCACTCATATCGACATTTCTTGCATTGACACCATATTTTTTCTTTCTGTCCTCGATATTCACTTGTCAATTCTATATTATTATTAATTAAGGAAATTTCATTCGCAAAATCTTTATGAGATTTTCTTAATTTATCTCCCATACTTTTTTTTCCGCAAATCATACATCCTTTTCCCCTTAATACACCACCAGGAAAAGTTTCCCACTCATACCCACATTTCTTGCATTTAAAAAGCACTTTATTAGAAGTGCTTTTATATTCACTTAAAACTTTAATATTGGGATTTATCTTATTTACTTCTTTAATAAATTCTTCGGTAGTTTTTCTCTTATTTCCTGCACACTTGGGACATCCTCTGCCTAAGCTTAATTTTGCAGCTTTAGCACTCCAATGCAAACCACATTTTTTACAAATATAAGAAATTCTACTTGACGAATTATAGTAAATACCTGTAATTTCTAAATTTGGATGTTTTATTTTCATTTCTTTTAAAAATTCTTGATGCGTCTTTTTTTTTGTTTTACCCATAAACGCACCTCCTTAAATTCAATCTTACCTCGGTCTGTACTACTTCTAGCATTTGACCGATATAGTTATCTTTATACTCGGCTAACTTTTTACCGAGTCCTTCTTTATATCAAACTCTGTTACTTTCATCTTATAGATTACTGACCACACAATGTGGCGGTTAGGTCGTTAAACCTAACTCTGCAATTTCATTTTTTAGATTATATTTGCAGTTCAGACCATACCTTCAATCACATTTAGTGAAAGGATAGCATACGAGTATAGTTACCTATATCTCTGTGGTCGTTACGGGATTTTATTTTAAATAATTTATTTTTAAATTCTTCGATAGTGTATCTTTTACCACTAGCCATAATTCTACTCCTTTCATTATAATATATTTAAAATAAATCTTACCCACGGGATTGTCCTTCTCAGGAGTTTCCCCGTTTTGAGCTATCTTTATAGAAAGCATATATTTTACCTTCTTCGACTTTTGTGTCATTGCGTTCATCAATGATTCATAAGCCTCTGCTAATTCTATAGATTCAGACTGTTCTTCATTCATCTTCTCTATAGCATCTATAACAGTATCATAATATTCTTCTACTGAATCTTTTTGTTCATTTAATGCGTCTAGTTGTTCATTTAAATAATCAAGAACAGCCTGTTGTGCTCTTTGATAATTGTCATCTTGTTCTTCAAGCTCTTCTTGTAAATCCTCAAGTTTTTCTATTTCGTCATCATATTTTTCATCAGCAGCATCTTTAGCTTCCTCATATTTATCTATTTGGTCATCTAATAAATTGTTAACAGCAGATAATGCTGCCTCTAAATCAGATTGTTGTTCTTTTAATAAATCCAGCTGTGCATCTTTTATTGCATCTGCTAAATCATTCCAAGCGTCTGTTCCTGCTTTATATGCCTTTTGTAAATTTTTAAGTTCGTTAATATATTGTGTCAATGAGATTCTTCCGGCATCATAGTCATCTTTAACTTTATCGAGACGTTGCTTTTGAAGCTCTTTATTGATTTTCTTCCAAGCTTCTGAACCCTCTTCAGTCTTATTTAATAAAGCTTGAAGTCCATTTATATATTCATTTATAGTTATTTCACTATAATCAAATTGGTCTTTGAGGTTGTCTAGTTCTTCTTCCCACCATTCTTTTGAAGATGATGATGATGAGCTGGAACCAGATGAGTCACTAGAACCTGAATATCTAGTTACTCTTGCACTGCTATAATCAAATTCGGTCATGGTTTTAGCCATATTATTATAAGCATCATTTAATTTATTAATTTGTTCGGCTTTAGCTGCAACAGCCTCAGGGTCACCAGCAGCAGCTTCGGCTGTCGCAAGAGTGAATAATCCTTTAGCTTGTGCCTTGGCAATATCTCCTAAGCCATCCATTTCATCCTTCTCGCCTTTAATAATGTTTTTTGCTGTTTCTGATGCGTCTGTTAAATCACCGGTTGTAATAGCAAGAACATCTTTAGCATACGCAGTTTGTAATTCAGTTAATGCAAGTATTTTTGCAGCATCTGCATTATCATAAAGAGCACCTGTGTTGGCGACTAATTGTCCATTTTCCCATTCTAAATATTGTAATACACCACTATCTACCAGACTTTTCATCGTTGAGCCACTAATATAACCACTATTATTATATTCATCTACAGCCGATGTTAAAGTGTCATATTGCGATTGGAGATTTGACATAGTATCAGACCAAGAATCAACAGACTCTATTTGAGCTTTTAATAATGCCTCAGTTTCACCAGTCATACTATTTAATTGGTCAGCCGCCTCCTGTGCCGATGTATCTGTATTGGTTAAATAATTATTAAATTCAGGAAATTCTTTAGCTAATTCCTTAATTTGTTTAGCAGTAACTTTTCCGGCATCTTTTAAACTTAATAACTGATTTGCAGCATCTTTATTGTCATCGTCACTCATAAAATCTGTAAATTTCATATCTTTATATTTATTTGGGTCGGATATTTTTAAAATCAATTCATATTGTTCATATAATTTCTGTAATTCTTCATCAGACAAATCATTTCGATATTCTTCATTAGTTAAAATATTTTCATAAGCTGTTTGTTCATCTTTTAAATTATCTTTTGCAGTTGTTCTTTTTTTATTTAAATTATCTTGTTCCTCTTGTAGTTTTTTTATTTGTTCTTGTGCCGCTTTATAACCAAAATAGTCTTGCGACTCTTGGCTACCAACCTCAAATTGAGGCGTCATACCCAATGTTTCTGATTGCTTAACGAGAGGATTTTTTTCTTCATACTCTTCAACTTGTTTTTGATATTCTTTTATTTTATTTTTATTTTCTTCTATCTGTTTTGTATAGTCTTGATAAGATTTAACATTAGTTTCAGCAGCTTTTTTTAAAGATGTTGATACATTTACCTCTACATCGTTTGTAGCATTTGAATCGGTTTTTACCCTATTAATTTCAGCATCTATTTGACTTACTAAATCTTTATTATCCTTATACTTATTTTTTAATTCCTCTAATGCACTAAGATAAGTTTCTAATTCTTTTGTTTGATAATTAAAATTTAATGTATTATCACTGGATGGTATCAAATTATTTTTATTAAAATTAGTTAAGAAGGAAGTATCTTTAACATATTTTTTTGTAGTTTTATATTTGACGTTGCTATTTAAATCAGATTCAGCTGCCGCATCTGCTGCTTTTTCTTTCTCTTTTTGTGCTTTTTCCTCTTTCTCTTTAAGAAGTTTTTGTTGTTTAATCAGCTCTTTAGTTGTATCCTTTAGCTTATCAAGTTCACTTTTCTCTATAAAAGACAAGCTATCTTCACTATTCAACTCATCTATTCTATTAGCTGTTTCTTCTAATTGACTATTTATATCGTCTAATTCGGTTTGAATTTCATCATACTCTTCTTTTGCATCATTATATACTTCCTCGGCAGTCTTATGACCTTCTTTATAGACCTCTATTAATTTAGAAACAAGTTTAATTGCCCCTTCAATCGCTGCAGATGCCAATAAAGATAAACTCATTGATTTTGCAGCTTGTAAAGCTTTCTGTGCGGCAACTTGTCCCCAAGTAGCAGCGGTTAATCCTTTGGTGGCACTAGTCTCAGCAATTGTCGCAACAGCAACTTTAGCATCCGCTTTAGACATACCGGATTTTATTAAAGTATTCTTTATAGCAGCTTTTGTGTTTTTACTTAAAGAATCGTTGTTTTTATTGTAAGCACCTTTAGCACTTAACAAACTTAATATTTGTTTCTTAGTAGCTTTATCACAAGCTTCAATAGCTTCCGTATTCATTAACATTTGAATAGAATTTTTACTTAAGCTATCTGTAGTAGCCATAATTTTATTTTTAAGTTCAATTAATGCTGGCGTTAATAATTTTATCGCTCCGGCTAGAATTGTAATTTTAGCAATAGATGTATCTAATCCTGGCAATTTGATATTAGCAAAACTTAACATTGCGTTTCCTATATCAATAAATAATTTTAAAATACCTGAATTAAATATACTATTTGCAAATTCAGACCAGGAACTTTGCAATTTCTGCAAATGACCTTGAACAGAATCCATAACTTTGGCATTTTCTTCTGCAGCACTGCCATTACTGTTTAGTGCAGTTGTTGTTGCTTCAACAGCTGTTGACCAATTGGAAAGTATGGCAGCAGCGTTCTGGGCTTGGTATTTCGTAAAGTAAATGTAAAGTCGTTAATTTTACATAAGGATATTTTGTTTCAATATATTCTTATATTTTTTATTATATAAATTCCAATAAGGAATTCTAATTAATTTTATTTCATTATTTTTGCAATATTCAGTTTTAATATTGTCTCTCATTTTTTGATATTCAAATTGCTTTTCAGTTGTATGAGCCTGCCTCTCAAAATGATACTGTCCGTCAAATTCTATACATATATTAAATTTAGGCAAAAAAAAGTCGAATGGCAAAGGTTTTATATTTCTACAATCATTAAATTTATATTGATATATATATTCTATTTTATTCTTATCAAGCCAATCCATAATAGCCTTTTCACCATTAGAAATAGAATTTGAACAGGCTTTACATCTAATTCTAGGCTTGGTATTATTGAGAACTTCATCTAATGTTGAAATATACTCTTTTCCACACTCACATATAAATTTAAACTTGCTTTTTCGTTCTTCTCCACTATTTTCTACTATATCACAATTATAATTATTAATTTTGAAATAATTTCTTACATTATAATAAAAATAAGGGTTTTGAATCCTAAATTTAATAAAATGTTTCCCATTTTTTATTTCATTCCAAGTTGTTCTTCCTCTATATCCATCTTTATCTTCAACATCTAATGGCTCTCGATTTCCATAATATTCCTCTTGTATAACTTTAAAGCCTTTTTTTAAACATTTTTCCTTTACTTCGTCTATTGTAAAATATTTTTCTTTAGCTTGTATTTTAATTATACAATCTTGACAATATTTATATTTGCCTTTATAAAAATTATTCCATGTTCTCTCAAAATTTTTATGACACATACCACATTGAAAAGTTAAATGACAATTTTTCGCCGCATAATTAAAAGTATCGCTTATTAATTTTGTAGAAATATTATTAATTTTTATATAATTATGTATGTTCTCTATAGTATAAGGATTGAATCTTGAAAATCTTCCTTTTGATTTATTTAAATTATCTAAATTATATAAGTATCCTTCTTCGTCAATATATTTTGCTTTTTGTTTTACCCCATTTATATCTTTTTCTTCTATTAATTTTAATTTCATCTTAAATATCCTTTCTTATATTTTCACATAAGCCTAGACTATATTTTCATCTATCTATAGATGCGAACCTTTTCCACTCACTTGAGTGTACTCCCATTTGGGATAGTCGTTGAGCCTTCTCCTATAACGGAGCTTGGTTGCTGATTATCATATAATAAGTAATTTTTTCGCATTCACACTTATCGTTTCCAATTATGTTGTAGCTTACTTATCTTCACGAGTTCCCAGCAGTTAAATTCGTTCTTAACCCTTATGTTTCCATAAGGTCAGGCTAGTATAAGTCAACCTGCAATTGTTTCTGTTACATAACTTTTCTCGGCAGCTGTTAAATTTTCATAAACAGGTGCCAAAGTATCTAATATATCATAAGTATTTTTTAATTCTCCATTGGCATTATATACAGATACTCCTAATTTATTAAATAATTCTTCCATTTGGGCTTGTAACTCAAGGTCTTCTTCTCCTTCGTCATTCATACCGATTTTGTTATAGTGAATACGCAACATTCACTAATATATAAAGTTATTAATTATTTCTTTTTATTTGACTAATCATTTTTTCTCCCCTTATTTCCTAATAACTTTATATATTCTTATGCTTTCACATAAGTCCAGACTATTTCATCACCTTCAGCATTACCTGTTAAGGGCAAGCCTTTTCGATTTAAGGGATTTTCACCCACTCCATTTACGATTTGAGCCCTACTCCTATTGACATATTTATTTTTCGCCTGTCTAAAGGATAGTCGTTGAGCCTTTCTCTATTCGAGACTTGGCTGCAAGAACAGCGATTGTTTACAATACTTAGGATTTTCATCCATATATCATCTTCACGTTTTTTCTACTTTCGTACCATTCCACTTAAGCATATTTCATCTTTTTGTTTCGGTGTGAAGCTTTACGCATTACCTGCAATTAAACTTGTTCTTAATGCACATTTCTGTACATTCCAAGGGTTTATAAAATTCTCTTGGAGGCGAAGTGTGATTGTTTTAAGCCCATTTGCCACCTTGCTTGCATTTCTTGTAATTTCTGTACCAGCAGTTAATACATAATATTAATTGAAGGTCATTAATCTTCAATGAATTGTTTTATAATTTTTATATACTCTCCATTTTCAATATCTTTATAAGATAATCTAAGTAATGGAATATTTTTTTCCCTACAATAATCATTTTTTATTTTATCATGGGTTTTAGTTATAATGAAATTTTGTTCTTTATCTCCCCCAAAAGAAACAGGATAATAATGTCCTTGTCCATCAACCTCAATAATTTTATCAAAGTCTACTAAATAAAAATCAAAAGGTAAAGGTAATACATCTCTACAGTCATTAAAGTAAAATTCTTTAATATATTTAATATTACTCTCTTCTAAATACGATTTGACTGCAAATTCAAATTTTGACATAGAGTTTGAACATTTGTCACATCTTATTTTTCCATTTTGAAAAGAAGCAACAGATGTTTCAAATAATTTCCCACATTCACATTTTATTTTTAATCCCTGTCTATTCCATTTTTTTAATTTACTTAATTCTAATACTTCACAATTTATATTATTCTCTTTTGCATATATATTAGCATTATAAACAAAATTAGATAAATTAATATGTTCATTAAATATAGTCATATGTTTCCCTGACATCAAATAATTATATTTAACAAAACCTCTATATCCTCTTTGATTTATTACTTCAATGTATTCATTTCTCAAATAGTGCTTACTTTTATCTAATATCTTATATCCAAGGGACTCTATTTTATTAAACATTTCGTTTTTGTCTTTTCTATGATTTAATCCTCTTTTTCTCTTGGCACATTCATTACAATATAACCCTCTATCTTTTCTATTTATATCATCCAATACTCTTTTAAAATGATTGCCACATTCACACTGCATATAAACTAAAACTCTTTTTTTTTTACTTTTAGTAATAATTTCATATTTTTCAAAAACAATATTTTTGTTTGTTTTTTTTATAAGAGTTTTGACATTATCCTCTAAAAATTCATTATTAATTCCAAAAAAAGTTGGTTTTTCCCCCATTCTTAAATTACTATAAGTTATTTTGGAAATATAGCCATTTTTATCTTTTATTTTTATAGGAGTAGATGAATTAATATATTCTTCCTCTACACAATATCCTCTATTTTTAAAAAAATTTTCAATAAATTCTTTTGTTTTTTTTTGATTTTTATACATTATAAAACAACTCCTTACATTTTCATATAAGATTAGATTATATCTTCATTTATGATTCGTTTCATAAATGTAACCCATTTCAGCTCATTTGAGCCTATGCCATAATTATATGGACTTACTAATCGTTGAACTTTCATCCTTACTCTTAGGATGCTTAGCTGCGGGTCATCCAATATATTATATATTTTACCATACCTCGACCATTACGTCAGAGCCCCTATATACATTACTGTTATAGGTTGGTTTATAATATCTCTAAGGAACTCCCCGTCAATTAAGGTTATTTTACTTGACCTATTATTTAAGCCAATCATTTGCTCCATTGAGTTTCCTGCATTTGCCATTACCGATGATGCCTTACCCATATTTGTTGCTATATCAGAAGAACTGACAGCAAAGTTATTTGAAACCTCATTAACAGCATCTATAATATGATATGAATTTTCTAATGTTTCATTGGTATCACTAGCCTCTAAGTTAAATGCTTTTAATTGAGCTATAATAAAATCAGCTGCATCAGCAGTTGATATTTCTTCATCGGCGATGTTTGTATACATAGCCGCAACTTCACCTAGTTTTAAAATTTCACTATCGTCATATCCAGCTTTAGCAAATGAGGTAGCCGAATCAACCATTTCTTTTCCGGTTTTAGCTACATTTTGCCCCGCCGAGTATGCCTCACTAACAAAATTTTCTAAGGATTCTCCTTCTAGGTCAGTTACTTTCTTTAATTCAGTTAAAGAATCATCGAGGTCTTTAACTTCCATAATCATATCTTGAATACCATTGCTTATTGTATTAAAGAATTGAGTTACTGTATTATAAGTCAAGAATGATTGCATTGCTTTAGACCAGTTATAAGTCCAATTATCTGTCGCAAAAGATTGATTCTTAATGTGCTTGGTAGTCTTTTCTAATTTGCTATTTAAAGTATCAACTGCTTTAGAGGCTGTTTTTGCACCGGAAGAGGTTTTATTAAAACTGTCTTCTTTAGAAACATTTCCTAATTTAGTGCTAATTTCATCTAGCTTTTTGGAAACATCGTCTAATCCTGTTGAACTAAAACTAACTTCAAAATTTTCATCTTTTAATTTAGTATCTAAATCAGTTTTTATTTTAGTGATGGAACTTTCATCTAATTGAATCCCTAATTTTATGTTATAATCCATATTTTAATGTCACCCCCTTTTTATTCCATAGCTTCCTAGTTCATCATCAAACCATTTTAATATTTTGGCATCTAAATTTTGAAGATAAGAATCCCAATAACCTATCCTCCCTGGTGCACAATCTGCATTATCAAGATAGTGGGCACCACTCACCTCAGAGTACGTTTTATTCATTCCATAATCATTTAAAACTTTAGCCATCATAGCTCTAATATCGCTTCTATTACTACCTCCGTGAGCTTTATTTTCATTTATGAAATCATCTTGAGGAAGTAATAAATTATTGCTATTAAACACTAATGTTTTTACATAATCATTCATTGCAGATTTTGCTCCAGCTACTATTTCCCAACCAGAGTAAAAACCCTGCTTTTCTCTGTATCTGTGATAAATCCCTTGATGTTTTGGGTTATAAATAGTTTCATCCAAATGTTCCTGAAAATCTTCTAATAATTTCTTAGAAACGGCATCTATAGCTTTAGATTCTATTTTATATAGATACTGTTTCAATTCATTTTCAGTTGTAAAAGTTTTAGCCATAAAGCCATCCCCTTTCAATTTTGTTATTTCCTAAAAAAAAGAGGGCGTGGAATATTATTCCTTGTCCCCCTCAACTTCATTATCTTCTAAATTTTTTCCAATAATTTCGTCATATTCATCTTTAATGGCTTTCCATTCTTCTGGTAATTTATCCATTAATTTATTTAAATCTTCTTGCTCTGGTAATTTATCAAGAAAACTTTTAATTTTATTCAAAATCATACCGATTGAATTACTAACTTCTTTAGCACTTTTCCACATTAAATCGTATGCAAGTTGAGCATTTTCAACCCTTTCTAATAATTCTTTATGTATCCCGGCACTAAAAAACTCTTCAAATTTTTCATTATCTTCTGTGCTGTAACCTTCAATTGTGTAATAAAACAATCCAGCATAAAAATTCATTTCCATATCAACAGGATTAAAAGAATATCCTTCAATAAATTCCCCGTTGGTATATATTTTCATTACTTCGGAAATTAAATTGGTTATTTGTCCACCAGTAAGATAATCTTTTTTTAATTCAACTGAAACTCCATTTCTTTCAATTTTTTCCATATTATTCTTCCTCCTTGTTTTCTTTTTCATCCAAAAAAAAAGCACGAGCAATCATAATAGCCTCAGCTATGTCATCATCACTCTGCTTCTTCTTGGTATCTCGCTCATAATAATTAAAATCTAAATTATATATTTCATTAACCTTTTTTACGGCGGCTTGTTTTTGCACTTTTCTTTTCATTCCTTGCCTAGTTCCGTCATAAGTCCCTACAACTGAACGCCAACTCGATGGTGCATAAACTACACAAGGTAGGTGTTGTTCAAAACATACCCCTAATATTACTCCGTGTAGTATTGATAAGTCCTTACCCGTTTTTAAGTTTGAATGATTATTAACAGGTATATCCTCAACAACAACTACCTTGATGTTATTATTATTCATTATTATTTCTTTTAAATTAGAATAGATTTCCTTCATTCTTTCTCTAACATCAACAGAGCTAGTTTCTATTAATCCATAATCAACTAAATTACCAGTTTCAAAATTTAAAATACTATAGCCGGTCTTTTTAGTTGCGGCATCAATTCCTAAAATCTCCATCTCATTTTTTTCCTTTCAGCATATCTTTCACCATCTTTTTATATCTCGCATCTTTCTCTATATTCTCTTTAACAAATTCCCATATTTGTTGTTTACATAAATTTAAACATACAGGGATTATTACAAATCCTATAATTATTAACGCTATAAATATACCGATGATTTCCAATATTCATCTACTCCTTAATGTCCTTTATATTATCAACAACTTCTTCCCATCTTTTATGAATGTAAGAGTTTTGATGTAGGACGTTTGTATATCTGTCCATAGCCTCATAAGCACGTTCCTCAAAAGAAGAATCTATGCTTCTATTTTGTTCTAAAGCAGATATATAATTGATGATAACATCTTTGCATTGATTAATGTCTAACAATTTAATATCATTTTTCAAGCCATCTATCTTTTGGTTGATTAAATCTCCCCCAGCATTAATTTCATTTAGCATTCTTTTTTCCATTGCAGCCATTTCATCAAGAACGGGATTTATTTCTTTTTTGCTAGCCCATTTCCAAAATTTAACAATGACTCCAGCAACGATACCTATAGAACCAATCGCACCAGCCAGTATTGCAAAGATGCTAAATATTTGTCCAATTGTAATTTGTTCCATATATATTAGCTCCCTCTTCATTTTTTAAAATTTATAAAAATAAAAAAAAGAAAGGGTACGTTCCTTTATAAAGTAACAATGTCCCCCTTCTTATAATTATTTATTTCTTTTATTGTTATATTTTTACCATCTTTATTAATTATATAATATGATGGAGTTGCTAATATTATTTCATATTTAGTAGAATCCTCTTTAACCTCAACGGCTTCTACCTCGATAGCAGAAACTTCTTCCTCTGTATCAATTATAGATTCTTCTACTATTTTTGTCTCAACAGTTTCTTCAACGGGAACTGTTTTTTCAACATTAACATTAGCCTTTTTGGTATTCTTTTTATTAGCCATTTGTAGTTCCTCCTTTTTTAACTGAGTACAAGTCTGCCAATCTCCAGTATTAACTAGCCTACGTTGAGTAGGACAATACCTTTGCTTAGTGCAATATTTACCGGTCAAAGAGCAGGTTAAACTCTGCTCAAGACCTGTTTTTTTATATTGACTATATTGACAATTTGTTTTAGCCATAAACTAAAATTATTCAGCTGTTACAGTAACAACTATGTTAGCATCTATTTCTGGTTTATCAGTAATAGTAGCTTTAATAGTTGCTGAACCTTCAGCTACAGCAGTTACAACTCCTGAATTATCTACAGATGCTTTTGTATCATCATCTGAACTAAATGTAATAGCAGATGTTTGTGCTAAGAATGCAGCAGTTCCATCATTAGGTATAGCAAATACTTTTAAAGTCTTTGTTGCTCCTGCAACTAATGAAGCATCTCCTCCTTCAATAGCTAATGCTATAACATTGTCATACCAGTTTCTATCAAATAGAATCTCAGTTATTTGAGCATATATTGGTCTATTTGCATCACATCCACCATTATTTGTTGGAGTATATGATAACGCTCTAACTGTTAATGGAGTTTGAGCGACTGCATCTGGAGTCATTGATAATGTAAATGCTCCGGTCATTGATGCTCTTGGAACTTCAACTTGTAATGTACCAATTCTATTTGTTGTAGAATCAGAGCTACATAATTGAGCCTCCATAACTAATCTAATTGTATTTGGTAACATATCTGCATAAACAGTTATTTGTTGAGCAGCAGCATCAGTTGTATAATATCTTACACAAACGTCACCAGTATATGTACTATCGCTCATAGCAAATGAACTTCCTGTAAAGGTAACTCTTTCAGTATTTTCATCTTTATCGGTAACCCAACCATATAAAGTTGTTCCAGAAATTGCTAATGGAGTTCCAGTAACAGTTCCAGCTCCATTTTCAACTGATATAGTTTCAGTAGTCCATATATTAGCACCAGTTGTAATAGAAGAACCTACATTTAATGCTAAATATGGTAAAGAAAACTGAGCTTCATTAATAGTAATGTTCATTTCAGCAGTATGATAATAAATATATTGTAATTGGTTACCTTGTCCAGCACGAACATCTGTATTTGATAAAGTTGTTTCAATAGATGTGTCCATTAATGTAGTACCAACGAATAGTAAGTTATCGTCAGAATCGTAACCATAGACATTCGCAGTTGATACTAAAAACTTTTTCATATTTTTATCCTCCTTCATTTATTTTATTTATTTATATCATCTATTTTATGGTGCATTTCATCGGCATCAACTTTAACATCTTCATAATTATCTGATTTTGTTAAATCTGCCATCCAATGTTGGATTTGATTTTCGTTTTTAAACTTAACCATACCAGACATTTCTGCACTTAAATAAATTTCATAATGCAATTTATGGTCAACACGTTCCAATATTTTACTAAACTTTCTAATAGTTAAGTCATAAATATCTTGCATTTTTAAAGGTGTTGATATTAAGACGCATATCATTTGGTCTTCTAAAGAACACATCTTATATGCGTTTTGTTTCATTTTATAGACCTTTGCTTTATCCATTGCGTCTCTTACTTCTTTTTGAATAGTTTCATCTATATGTTCTATACTATTTTGCATAAAAATAATATCAGTTATTTTATCACAATCATCAGAATTGTAAATGATTTCATTTATTTTAAAGATAGCTTTACCATTTGAATCTGTTCCAAACCAAAAAGAGCTATCATCATCTATATGCAAAACCATTTTTAACAGTTCCTTAAACATATACAAATATGGTAACTCAGTCGTACTAGCCATATAATACAAAAATTGTAAATATGTCATTGATATAACTTCTGGATTTGGAATGCTATTTTTATCTAATAATAAACAATTAATATAAAAATGAAAATCCAAATATTTATCCATAGTAACAGGATAAATTAATAAATCTTTATAAGGTATAGGTTTATCATAAAATAAATAAAAGTCATATTCTTTTATATTATTCATTATGACAAATTAACCCCCATAGTAATTACTTTACCTTTATATGGTTTTTCACCAGTAGTTATAATACGATTATATGTAGTAACGCTAGCATCAAAGTATAAGACTCCAACTCCATTTACGTCACAGCCATTTAATACTTCTAATAATTTTTGAATTATAGTATCTAATCTAGTGGTATAATTTGATAAATGATTTATTTGAGAATGTATAAATACTTCTATATTAACACAAACAATTCCATATGTTCTAGTAGTAGGAAATACTTGAGCAGGATAAATTCTTAAAAAGCTTTTTTCTTTATTAGTAGATTCATCCATAAAATAATCAAGAAATACATTGAAGTCATCTTGTGCTCCAACTCCATCATATATCATAGATGCCTTTTCGGCTTTTGTAAGATTATCTTTATTCCAAGCATCAGCATCATTATATTTCAATAATTTCCATATAATTTCAGCTTTTGGATTTGTCATCAAATGTTCTATAATTTTATAACTTATTTCTGGCATTACATTATATGTTGCATAAGCATTTTTAACAGCTTTCATATCAACCATTAATATAACCCCCTCAATGTGAATTCAAATGTTTCATATAGTTCATTATTATATGAGCATTGTACTTTCACTTTATTTTTTAAGAATTTTTGCTTATTTTCAATTGTAAATGTATTATTATCAATAGTCAACCTATAATTTTGTCTAGGGACATTCTCACTAACATCTACAATAGTCAATATATCGTCTTGCTTAATACCATTTTTATATAAGTTAGCAGTTATAGAAATAGTCTCTCCTTCTAAAACATAATTTATATCTGGAGTAATTAATATATTATATATATCTTCCTCTGATTCTGAATCTAAAACCGTAATATTTATAGAACCATAAATATTTTTATTATCTTCCATAGTAGCATATAATGTAACCTCACCTGCAGATAAAGCAGTCAAGACCCCATCATTAATAGAAATAATATCTTCATCGGAAGAAGCCCAAATAACATTTTTATCTACCACTTCTTTTCCTCTATAAATAACAGCATTTAAAGTAGCTGTAGCACCAATATCATAATAAGTGTTATTTTCACTTATATCAATACTATATTCATATCTCTCCACGCTAGCAAAACCATTTTCTATGTCATCTTCTTGATAATTTATTTCATATTCTTCCATATAAAATTGAGTTAGAGTTGGAGAATGGTCATCTCCCGTTATCGTATTAAGAGAGTTTCCTAAACCACCAACATATAATCTAAATCCAATTCTTTGTTCTGGAACACCAAATAAAAATCTATCATTAGGTTTTATTTTAACAGTCCTGCTATTGCGTTGGCACCATACATATTGTTCACCTTTACCAGTAACAATCGTCATAGTATCATTATTATTTGTGAATCTTAACGTTTGGTCTAAAATGCAAGGTTCATATATCCTATTCCCATTATCATCAAAAAACCTTAATGTATTATTACATCTTCTTACTTCTGCACTAGTAGACAATCCAGAACCGCTATCAACATTTACAACTAAATAATAATTTCTTCCCCATTTAAATTTCATACCATAATATGGTTCTGGGAAATCTGGGGTAAAAATAAATGTTTGATAATCATCTCCTACTTGAATGCCTGTATTATAATTAACAATAGGCTCAACCCTAACCATTGGAATTGGTTTAAAATCCCTTTTCCCATAATGAACTTCATATTGAATCTCATTATATTTAACATTTGGAGCATTATCAAACGTTTGGTCACTTATTGCAACAAAATCATTATAATAAGCTTGTGTAGGGTTTGTTATCCTAGTAGATTGAGTTGCATTATAATACTTGAGTGCCATCTTTCATAACCTCATCTTTCATATTATTGATAAGATTGGTACAATGGTTTACTATATATTTAACTCTATCATGCTCCTCAGGACTAAAACTTTTCATTCCTTCTATCATATAAAGTAATTCCACATAATATTGATTATCTTTCCATAATTCACTTGCACCTATTAATTTGGTGCTTAAAAAAGTAAGATGTTTTTGATAATTTTTATAAGCCTCATCACGGGAATATGCGATTTCACTATTTTTATTTTTTCCTTCAAAAATAGGTAATGTTTTCCAACATTGATTTATTAATATAGTTAAAGAATCTAGTGTAGTTTTATCATCTAAATTAAAATCATATTTCATTTTAATCTAATGCCCACTTATTTAACCAATTAGATTTGCTAAAACTATAAGTAGTTTTTTTAGTAGCAACCTCTTCAATTAATTGGTTTCTTCTATTTATTTTTGCGTTAAGGTTATTGGCTTCTGAATATCTATGTGCTTCTTTATTATTTTGCATCATACCAGTAATTTGTCTAACATCATTTATTTCTTTATCAAGCCAAGCTATAACAGTATAATCAGCTATAATACTTTTTTCTATGTCAGTTAAAACACAATTAAATACTCTAGCTGAATTGTCTCTATCAGATAAATCCTGTCTACAATTTTCAAAATTCGCCAATCCTCTAATCATAAAACCTTCTAAAACTATATTGAAATCTTTTGGTGAAGCCACCGCCAATCTATTCAAGTGATAATCCTCAATGGATACTAAAGCGAGGTCAATTATATCATCGTATGAAGTAGTTTCTATTATTTCTTCATTTTCTGCAGTATTTTCTTCATCAGTTTCTTCTGTTGGAGTTAATACTTCATCTTCCATATATACCCCTCCTAGTTCTTGTCACTTTTCATATAATCCATTAAATCTTTTGCATTTTTAACTTCATTCATAATGTCTATATTCATATCCTCATTCATAACTTGAACGATATTCATATCGACACTAGATGAATCTTTTGTTAATTTATCAAATATAATTCCTTTTAAATTTTCTTTTTGATTTTTAGTCATACCACTAAAAACTTTTTTGAATGCTTTTCTATCTTTATTTAATAAATCAAACATTCCATCATAACTTAATAGTTTCTTATAAATGTTTTCTAATCTTTGACTTTTAATTACTTCATCGTCATTAATGAATACATTTCCTCCCTCAATAAAAGCTTTATTATTCTTTATGATTTTTTTTACGTCATCATAAGGGATAGACTGTTGTTCTCCTATTTCTTCAAATGTGTAAACAACACCTTGCCCATACCCTTCGGTTGATAAATTTAATTGACCAACTGTTAACGACGTCAAAACCACATCTTTATTATTATCTCCGATATATTGAGTGATGTTATTTACTGTTGGCTCGCTAGCTGTTTTAGTATCAGTAGCCATACCTTTAATTAATTCCTCTAATTCAGAAATACGATTTTCTAAATTCATTGTGTATTCATCTTTACTTGTTTCCTCTTTTTTAACTGTACTATTCTTTTTTGTAGTAGTAGTCATAATATTATCTCTCCTTTTTTACTAAAAATAAGAGGGGATGAAATTAATTTCATTACCCCTCAATATATATCTGTTAATATAAATCAAATTAAGATAGAGCAATTTCACCAGCTAAAGCTGAAGTAAATGCACCAACACCATAAGATTTATATAATGTAGCAACTTGTTGTAAGTTTGCATTATAGAAGTTAGTTTCATTATTTGCTAATGTAGAACCTTCAACGAATACTTTAACTAATTTATCAGTACCTGGGCATAAAACATAGATTTTAGTGTCGTCTAATTTAACTGCAAATTCAGTTTTGTAATCAGCAACTTGTTCTAATTCTACACAAGAAATTCCGAAGAAATCTCTTAAGTAACCAACTTTAACGTATTCATCTCCTAATAAGATTCTAGTATTTGTAGATGCAGGTAAGATTTTTGATAATGCCAATTTAGTTCCTAAGAAGATAGCTTGTCTTCCACCGTTCCAAGCACTAACTTTTTGAGCTAATGCTATAGCAGAATCTTGATTCCATCCAGTTAATTTTAATGCAGCTGAACCAGCAGTTGGTAGATTGTCCATCATAGCAGCAAAAGCGTCATAAATATCATATCTCATTTGAGTTTCAATAGACATAACAGCTTTTCTTACAAATTCAGCTAATGTATAAGCTCCTCTTAAAACATCATATAAAGAAATACCTACAGAAATTGCGTGTACTTCAGGAACTACAGTTTTTTCTCCCTTAAATTGTCTAGTTATATCAAAATCTCTTCTTGCTCTTCCACCTTTAGCAACAATAAATAAATCTCTTGGTTCAATTTCAACTTTTAAAGTGTCTCCCCAAGAACCATTTTTAACTTCTGCAATAACTCCTAAGTCTTTGATTAAAGCATCAGGTATAATTAAATCAGTAATCATACCAATAATAGCAAATGCAGATTCTTTAACATCAGAGAAGTTGCAGAATTGAGCTAAATCATTATAATCACTGACTTTTCTTCCTGACATTCTTTCGATTTCATCTGTATAGAATTCTAACATTTTACTATTCATTTCTTCAAATGTAGTACCAGCAGCACTACTCTTTTTACCATTTATATATGATTCATAATATTCAACAAATTTTGAATAAGCGTTCTTTCTATCTTCATCATTTGCTGTGAATGCTAAAACACTATTTGGTAATCTCATTTTATATTCCTCCTTCTAATATTCTTATTTTATAAATTGTTTTTTTATTTTCTTTATTAGATAGCAACGCATTCTAATAATACTGCTTCAACTCTTTGTGAACCAATGTTAGTTGCTCCACCGATTGAAATGTAATCACTGTCATTTAATACCTTGTAAGATAATCCTTCAACAGCAGCACTAGCATATTGCAATTTGTTTGTTCCAGCAGCAACAACTGCATAATCAGCAGCATCTCCATCGATACCAGCAGCTGAAATTAAAATTTTATCTCCAACTTGTGGTCTGTAAGCACTGAAAACCTTTCCAGCTACGTTTGTAAATGTTCTTGGGTCATTGATACCAATTTTATATTCATTTCCCATAGCATCTGTGATAATTGTATCTTCTGGACTAAATGCCATATAGATATTGTGTAAGTCTTCACCAATAGCAGCTACACTATAAACTTGTTCGTCGCTATAATCTCCAGCAGCGAAAACCATACCATTATCAATGTCTGTTTCAGCAATAAAACTTGCATTGTATGAATCAACATTTTTAGCAGCTACTAAACTTGGTATTAATACTATTTTTTCGTTCATTTGAATTTCCTCCTTCTAATATTTTAATTATTTCCACGTATATTTAGATGTACTTTCTTGTTTATCTAAAACATCGTTAACAGCCATTTTTGTAAAATTCTTATCTTCGATTTTTTTATCTTTTGATTTAACTTTATCAAAAGCTCTAGCTTTTACTTCATTATCGAAGATATGTAATTCATCTAATGAATATTTCTTAGACTCTTCTCTTAACTCTGAAATTTCATCTGCACTAAATAAATCAACTACACTAGAAATGATACTTTCTACTTTTAATGATTTTTCTTTAGCTTCATATTTTGCAACTTTGTCTCTTAGAACCTCACATTCTTTCTTTAAAGAATCTCTTTCTGCCTTGACAGTCTCAGAATTTTCTTCTTCCTCAGGTTCATCAGTTTCACAATTTTCAGTAGGAAGATTTTCGTCACTTTCATTTTTGCATTCTTTTTCAACATCTTCTACATCTGATTCATTCTTACATTCTTTTTCAACGTTCTCAACTTCATCAGATTTAGCTTCGTTATCTACTTTTTCTTCTACATCTTCCTTAGATTCATCTTCTTCTTCTGAATCTTCTGAATCATCATCTTTATCCTCTGATTTATCATCTTCAGAATACATAGTTTCATCGTCTTCTTTAGTTTTAGTTTCATCTTCAACTTTTTCGTCCTCTTTAGTTTCAGCTTCAACTTCAACTTCATCGACTATTTTTTTAGTTTTTTCCATTGTACCTGTCTCCTCCTTTCCTGAAAATTCCACCATAGTAGTATTATCACAGTGTTCATTATAAACTTTTAGTGCATTTTCACAGTCAAATTTGATTATAGATGCACTGCTGCCTTCACAGGCAGGTACGTGGTTTAGTCCTAAAATGGTAACACCATTAAATACAAATTCATCTATGGTTAATAAGTTATCGTTTTCATCAACTTGTCCTCTTAGAACAGTTATTTCCATCGAAACATCTCTTTGGTTTCCTTTTTCTTTAAAAATATCATACGCCCACTTAGCATAAACTTTAGACATTATGGCTTGAGCAACTAAATAAGTTCTTCCTTTTCTCTTTTCAAATTTCATTTTTGAACTTTCTGGAAAGAAACCCACTATCATCTCATCTGGTTCATGACCTTCAAAATCATTCCCATCAAATCCCGCAACCAAGAACTTGTTTTTTAAAGTATCTTTAGCATTAACTAGTGCCTCTCTTGATATAGGAATACCATGTCTATTATTACCATCGTGGCAGACATAAATCTCTACCGTTGCTAATTGTTCATCTGAATATTCTTCAGGTAATATTTCAAAATTTTCAATATCCAATAAAAATTTATCCATCTATTAATCCCACCTTTCTTAATAATTTAAGTTTGGCAGGTAAATGAAGTAAAACCTTTTCTAATCTTTCTGTTTTGGCAAATTTCATCTTTTTGCCTTCTCTTCCTAATAGTGGAAACCCTTCTTCTACTAGGAAATTGCCTATTTGTTCTCCACATATATATATGTTTGAAAAATTAATATTTTTTGAATTTACTACGAACATACACAATCCTCCTTTATAAATTTCCACCTTTTTCTATATTTGACCCTTTGTCTCTAGTTTCGCTACCACTATTTGTTAAGTCCTCGTCTTTAGACTTTGGTCTACCAGTGTTGTTATTATCTGAATTTGTTTTTGCACCTTCAGTAACATTACCTTGAGTATAAATATTAATCATAGGTCTTAATTTTTCAATAAAATCACTAGCGTTCATTTCTTCCAATTCTCTTTCTAGCTCTATTTTGTTCATTCCTAAAGATGAAGCAATTTTGTTTGGAAGAACAACACCTTTATCGGCATACTTAAATGCCTCTTCTTGTCTAGCTTCTCTATCAAACTTATCATTAGTTCCAACAAATTTAAATTTCCATTTAAACTTCTTAGTGTGCTTATTAGCATAATATTCTAAGAAATTTTCAAATTGAGGATAAATAGATTTAATTAACATTCTATCTATATCAATAGAAAATTGAGTCTCTATTGCATTTTGATTCTCACTTGTTGAAAATATTACTTTACCACCACTCAATAAAGAGCTTGTTAAAGTCATAAATGTTTCATAAGTATCACTATCGGTATTTGTAAATTCAATACCTTTAATATCTTCGGTTGGTAAAGCCAAAACTTTAATTGCAGCTTCTAATCCTTTGGTTGCAAGTCCAATAAATTTACCTAAGGTATCTGCATCTATTGCTAACTGATTTGCAACACTAGCTGCTTTCTTTTCATTTAAATATGGAATTGATGAAACCAATAGTTTTCTTGCGGCTGCCATACTTTGATTAACTTGCAAATTTCTTAATGTTGGAAGTATAGCCATTTCTGGTAATAACCCAGAAAAAAATGGAACTTGTAAACTATGATTTGGATTAAATTTAAAAACCCAACATCCATTGGCTGGGTCTGTTTGAGTCCATAGTCCAAAAGTGCCAGTTCTTTTATTTATCTTATTACTTGGTATATATGGCTTTTCTTTTTTGCCATCAAACATTTCTTTATATTTTTTAATTATCCAATCAGGATAACAATTAATGTCTACTTCACCTTGAAGAAACCAATTCATATCTATATCATATAATAAACCATATTCCCATTTTCCAGTAATCATAGAATATGAAGCTGGAAATTCTTGGATAACAGATTTATCTCCCAACTCTCTAAACATTGCATAATAAGTTTCATTCATTACTATGCTCCAAGTAACATTTTTAAATTGTTCTCTATAATTAAATGAATTAAGAAATTTTTTAATTTCTTCATAATCATTTTTATATTTATTTGTTTTGTAGTCCTCTGGTTTTGCGTTTACACAAGACATTTCTAAATCAAACGCAGGTAGGTTTGCTAGATATTCTTGATTTCGTTTATACATTAAACTACTAAAATAATAAGATTGACCATAATTAACTAGATTATTTTCATTTTCAATCGGGTTAGATAATGCACTATCTATTTTTTTTCCATCTGGTGTATTATTTGTAGCAATATTGATTCTTTTCATTATTTCATTTTGCGTATATGGTGTAAATGCACCAACCTCATTCATGCCCCTTGAAAATGCCTCTACATCAAAAGTTCCATTAGCAATTTGACGGTCTCTAATATCTAAAGCTTTATCATACGCTTGTAAAACCTCTATAACTTGCTTTTCTGTTAAATTAATTTCTGCATCAGATTTAACTTTTTTATTACTCAATCTTATTCACCTACCTTCCTTTAATATATATATTTTTTTAAATATGAAAGAGGGTCTACCTCTTTTTTATACATATCTGCTTTTCCTTGTTTCTCATATTCCCAAACAACAGATAAACCATACATTAAACTTGTAACACGGTCTCTCTTTTTACTTTTAACAATTCTAGTATAAATTATCTTCCCATATTCAGAATATGATTGTTTTATGTTACTTAATTCTTGAACTAAACTATCGTGTTCAATATGAATTAACTGTTCTTCAGGTCTATATTTTCCACTCTTATATTCTTCATCTTTTTCACTGCTGTCTACTAATAATTGTAAGCTCCTGTCTTCAAATCCACTTTTCATATATGGATAAAAAGTGCTATTAAATTCTTGAGTAGCAGTTATCCCTCTTATTAAGGGCTCTGCATCTGGTAATAATATTTGTGCTTCTTCATCATCGTCACAAATCAACGGAGGAAATTCTTCTATTTCTCCCCTATTATTTCTCGCAGTCCAAGGCTCTTCTAATAAAGATAACAAACCTTGCCCAGCAGATTGAGCATCTATTACTAATTTATCTGTATTAGGAAATCTAATATGAATAAGTTCCCTTAAAAAATCTCTTTGCTCTTTTAATGTTGCTCCATTCATTGTCTTTGTAAAAACAACTTGTTTAGTAAATGTACCATTTTTTCTAGGAATTAATTTTATAACATGAGTACAGGCATTATCCGAACCTGATTTGCCAGATACGGCTACATCGTGCGTTACTATATATCTATATTGACATTTTTTAGGCTGTTCTAATTCACATCTATCTAATGACCTACATTTTGAAGTTATATCATAAGGATAATAACTATCATTTGCACTACCAACAAATCGACCTTCGTACTCGTAAGCCCACTTGTCGAGAGTCATTTCCGGGTCATTTTTTTCTATCATCATATTTTCTTCTGTAAATAATCCTGCATCTATACCCACTCTATAATCAAGACTAGCAACAAAATAATTTTTATCTCCCGCAATCATTTGACTATAGAAATTTAAAAATCTTTGATATAAATCACAAGTTTTTAACCAAGCAGAAGAAATATAAACCATACGACCTTCTTCATAAGGTGCATCTGGGAATCTCTTTTTTAAATCTATCGCATTAGTTCTTGGAGTTTTTGTCATTGGTACTAAAACTTGTTTTAAAACTTCTGTCTTAACCAATCTCGCCTCATCAACTAATATCAATTGAAATCTTAATCCTCTACTGGTATCACCTTTTTGATTATTACCTAATGTAAAGGCTCTTATAGAACTTCCATTTTTAAAAGTAACGACACAATCGTCCATACCTGTTTTTATACTTTTAATTTCTCTTTTAATATTTTCGTTCTTACATAATTCTCCTTCTATTTTCTGTTTAATAACCATTCTTGCTTGATTACCGTTTCCAGATACTATACCTATCGCCATACCTGGATATAAAATAGCCATACAGCAAATGAATATTGCAGCAATATAAGACTTGGTTAACATTATGTTCTTAACTGATAGCTTTTTATCTATCACTCTGGAGGTTTCCCTCATTTTCATTAAATGGTCAATTCCATTTCAGATTAGCATATATTTTCATCTTTGTATAAGATGTCGGACACTCGTGGAGATATTATATTCTTTTTATAAAGTTTCAATCTCTATGCGTTACAATATTATCTACTTTTTAATTTAGATAATTATCTCGGTATTAACATTATTATAACCTTTTATTACTATATTACTTTGTCATATATTTCATTTTATCTCCTCGATTATAATTTTAGCCTTCACCGATTTTGCCCGATGCTTAGATTTATGTCACCATAAATCAGGGGCATAACAGTACGTCTACCTCTACACATAATAAACATTATGTTTGGGAATCTTCCCATTGCTCTTAATAATAATCTTTGAAATGGAAATAAATTATCCATTCCTAAAATATCGACTGCAAATTCATCAACATAATATCTATAGTACGATAAAAATTTAGTCCATTCTTCATAATCAATTTTTTCTTCATTAATAGGGTCATAACTCAATGGGGAATCCGTATTATCATATCCCCAAGTTTTTTGAGCTTCAACACCTCTTCTGACTTTTTTTATGTTAACTGCCATTATAAACTCTTCTCAATATTTGAAAATTGGTCTATAATTTTATCAAACATATCTTTATCTTCTGGTATATGTTGAGGAACAAAATTATGTTTTTCTACAGCATCAAATACCCTACCGAAACAGCCCAAGGAAACATCGTTTGCTCCTCTTTGGCTTTCAGCGAATTGTGCTGATTTTGATAATCTATCAAAATTCGATACAGCAGTGTTATAAGCACTAACTGCATCTTTATCATCTGGATTATCTCTCATTATATTGTAAGTATCATTCATTGTTAACGAAGCCTGTGCAATTCTTCGAGCATAATCCTTATGATTAGTCGTTATTATTTTAAAGTCATTATTTAAATCTTGATAGTATTTATTTAAATAATTTAATTCTCTTTTTGAATAATACCCTTGCCAAGTATCATCCCAGTTTTTAATTTCTTTTCCATCTTCATCTTTTTCTAATACCATTTCACTATCATAAATGCTATCTTTAAATCTTGCATTTTCATATCTTGTCTTATATGTGTTATTTATTAAATTTAAATACCTATCTATAAAATTACCATCTACATCCGCCAGAGCCTCTTTCCAGACATCCTGTATAAATGGCGTGTCTAAAGTCTGCAAAACATCATAAACCGTTTGCATATTGTCAATATCTATTATTTTATTAACACATTCTTTACAATAAGGATGATACCCTATTGATATATTTCTTGACTTATAAAAATTACTCTTATTTTGGTATCTACCCATAGCATCGCAAGATTGATTTTGACAAATTTTTTTAGGCTCTTTTGGCTGACTCGTAGTAACTCTTTTACTTTTTGTAGCCACCTAATTTCACCTTTCTTTCAAAATAAAAAAGAACCCTAATCGAGTTCCACTGTGTAGTTACATTCTATTCCATCTTTATTACAAACTAATACTGTTTGAGATGGTCTCCCACTTAATCTTAATTCTATAGTGTGGTCATCTCCCGCACCAGGGAAACTTCCAGATTGAATTAATTTAATGCCATTAATTTCTGTTGCCGCAGGAAAATGTCTGTGCCCAAATAAAATACAATAAGGAAAGTATCCAGCCATCATACTTAATTTAGCAACTCCTGTTGTGTCAAATTTATCATAATCTCCATGAACAACAAAATAATGTTTATCTCTAACAACAAAGGATGTAAACGTATTATCAAAAGCATCAACAAATTTTATATTTTCAAAATTTTCTAATTTACTTTGTGCGTGCCATTCAATTAAAGTGTCTAATCTCTCATCTTTGAGAGCATCTTCTTTTTTGTCTATTCTTGAATGATTTCCTACAACGCTTGCAACCGTAACATTGTTAAATATCTTACTAAGTTCTGCTAAAAAAGATGTTATCATTTCACTAGCAGAGATTACTTGTTCAATTACATTTTCTCTATTGGTTATTGCAATAGTTTTATGGATAGAATTACTAATCATATCTCCCTGCAATGTCACAAAACAATTTTCAGAGTTATGTCTATCTTTTATTTCAATTATTTTATTTAGATATTGATTCATCCTATCTTTTGCAACTTCCAAATTATATCTTCCCCAAGCTGAAGCAAAAGTTTGTCCTATATGCAAATCACTTAACATAATAATTAAATCATTATCAGATTTTGTTTTTATTAATTCTCGTTCAGCTGGTTTAAGAGGCTTATAGTCTATCTTGCCTTGATTTGCAATTATTTTTTCAAGATAATCAAGTTTATCTTCGACTCTAGCTTCTATCCTAATTCCTCTATTAGATTCTGTTCTTTCATCTCTTAACTTTATTTTTTCTTTTTTAATTTCTCTCAATATTTCTTCTTGTTCCTTTTTAAAATCTTCATCTCCCTGTTGAGAAAAGATTTCATCATAGAATTTTTTAGCTGCTTGATATTTTTTTCGGTATGCTGATTCATCATAATATTCGTCATCTTCTCTAAGTTGCTTATTTAAAATGGGAGTTATATCTTTCCAACTTCCTACTTGCCCAGCATC
The DNA here is from genome assembly GCA_964634355.1 of uncultured Clostridium sp. Lineage (GTDB taxonomy): Bacteria > Bacillota > Clostridia > TANB77 > CAG-508 > CAKPSH01. The sequence goes on along the minus strand of CAZWIF010000001.1, from coordinate 10,455 downwards.
AACCATTTTACCAATACGCCATAAATATTGTATCTCTGTTTCTCCTTCTTTTCTTTCTAATTCCATATTCAAACTCCTTTTATTATATAAAACTTGTTTTTCTTTCTCATTATATATAATATTTTTTACGAACGTTTGTTTTCCCTTTATTTTCAACGGTTTATGAGGATTGGGTTTTCAAACTTTTTTTATTTTTCTTTGTTTTTCTTATATTTTCATCGTATGCACAATTAGCACAATATTTTTTAGGGGAACGAGTTTTTTTTATAACTGTTCCACAAACAGCACATCTTTTATAATGTTCTTTGTCATTATAAAATTGCAATTCGCCTATTATATTGTCATAACTTTTTATTGTAAAAGCAATCTCCCCTTCATCAACAGAAAAAGGTAAATAAAAATAATTATTTGACTTAAAATTGTCCTCTACATATAATCCATCTATTATTAATCTATTACATAATCTATATCTCTCTGCAACTCTCAATTTCATAATACCAGCATATTTCCAAACATCTATATCATTAGTAATAACCATCTTAACATTATTATGTTTACTAAAAAAATATAAATATGGTTGATTTATAGCCCACTTATAATAAACCAATAATATAAATAATAATTTTTTTAAATTTTCATCTTCTAAATTATTAATTATGTCTATTTCAGATTTATAAATATTTACTTCAATACCCGTTACAAGAGGGCAACTAAGAGCCCTATCAACTATTTTACTATAAATTAAATCAATATCCTTCTTATCTAAATATTCACAGCCCATAAGAGGAAATTTCTCCAATTCTTTTCTTATCTCCTCAAAATTCTTTCCTTCATCAGCTAAATATCTAATTAAAATATATCTTTCAATATCTTTTTGTCTGTATGTTTTAAATTTTTTTTCTTTTAAAAGATTCTTTGCATATTTTCTTTCATCAAATATTAACATTATTAACCTCCTGTAATTGATATTTATGTCCTAAATATTCAACACCATTATCATCTTCTACCAAAACAGTAGGATTACAAACAGGTATAATATCTACTATGTCATCCCCCATTATATCCCAAACTATATCATGATTCATTTTCTTTATCTGACACATCATCATCAAGTGATTAAATAACTCTCTTGTATTACTAAATAGATTTTTAACTTTTTCTCTATATTCATCTTTATGCCCATATAAAACTTGATTCATAATTTCTACAATGTCACTATCAGCAATTCCTTCATTTTCTATCATGGCTGAAAATCCTTTAAATTGCTTTTCAGATTTATATGTCTTGCATATATCCATTAAATCAATTAATTTCTCATTATCAATATTTGAATAATCAGCAAAATCATTTAATAAACTCACCTTACTTGGATGGAATTTAATGTCAGAATCAGAACTTTCTATTTCTTTACATAAATTATTCATAACACAATCCGTCTCTAATACAGGAGAATATTTTCTATACTTTCTAATTAACTTATTTTCTCCTTCAGACCTATTTTCTTTTTTTAATAAATCTTTAATGGACATTCCGAAGTGTTTATAGCTTATGCTATTAAAATTTTTTTCATACGCCCTATATTCTTTCATCAAAGTAGAATATAGATAAATAAAAAAGTAAGGTTTCTTTTTAACAACCATTGAATTGTACTTATACTTTTCTGCTTTAGTTATATCATCATCATCTTTATCTATTTTTACCCAATATCTCCATTCTTTTGGAAATTGAGGTGGAGTAGTTCCTTTTATTTTATCTATTTCGGCACCCTGTATTTCTCTAAGAAGTTTAATTCTTTTTTGCATTTCTTGTAATTGCTCTTGCTGTCTTTCACCTTTGAATAATGGAAGCATAGCTATCATGCTCGTAGAATAATTGGTAATCTGTCCAACTTTAGTATCCAAACCTTTAACATCACATCTAATAAAATTAGGCAATGTCACTCTTTGAGTAGGAACCATTTCTTTTTCATAAGTTATAGGAATTTCATTCCTCATAGCTCCCTTTAAAAAATATTTATTATTAGTTGAGCAAACTATATCTCCATCAAAATCTGAATCTGCGTGCTTGACAGTGGCAATATCATATATGCTATATATAACACCGCTATAAATATATTTATACCATTTATCCATTTCTTTTGTTTTTGCTAATCTCTCTACATTTATTTCTGAATAGTGAGTTAATGGGCTCCTCATTAAACAAACTTCACCAGAAACATTTCTCTCATTCCAGAAGTTTGAATAAACCTCATTGGCTTGCAGCTCTCCATCTGGTGATAAGCCTAAAGCATTTCTTACTTGAGCAATAGGGTCACTTATCATAAATTGATAATTTCCTTTCACCCATATCCTTCCTAATTTAGCTTGACGAATAGATTCTTTTATAGAATTGTATATTTTTCTTTGAATGTATCCATCTTCTAACATATTAGAGTTCTTTACTATAGCTTTAGTAAAGGTACTACCACAAGAATTAACAATCTCTGATAAGTTATCCTCTGGATTTTTAATACCTATATTATAAGCTAAAGAATATAATTTATCACCGCTACAAATATTTTTAAACCAATCTGTTGTATAAGATACTAATCCCTTTATATCTTCTCTATTTAAATCAAGAACTTGTATATATTGATAATTAGTTAAAACATATTCATCATCAAATTCCTTGTTATATCTTGCTACTCCCCATTTTAAATGGTAAGAGTGGTGATAACTTAAATACCCTTCCCAAGCAGAATAATATTTTGCCATTTTGAACTGTGACTCTGATAATAATACATCTATATCCTCAATATTATATTCCGTTCCATATCTATCTTTAATTTTAGTTATACCGTTTTCTTTTGCATATTCTTTAAAATCAAACGTGACCAAATTTCCTTTTATAAATGCGGTTCTAACCACAAATGAGCAAGGAACATAATTCAAGTGCATATCTTCAGACCAATTTTGAGCCATTTCTGGGCTTATAATCCCTTGCCCATCACAGCTATTAAGTTTTAAATCTTTATATATTTCCTTAACTTGATTTTTTTCTTCTTCATCTTTATAAATAAAATCAAGCCTTTGATTCGGTATCACTGTATCAAAATCTTTTATAACACATACTTTTGGCTCCCTCACCCACAAAACTGATGAAAATGATAATGCAAAATAAGCACTCAATTTTGCTAAATTTATATTTTTAATTTTTTTATCCAACCCACACATCAAATGCTCTTGCATATAATCATATAATTTTTCATTAATAAAACTTACGGTATTTCTTCTCATTTGACCAGAGCCAACCATAAATCTTACATAATGTTTACCGTTTAAATCAAATCCATTTCTAGCAATTTGTTTATATTCTTTTTTAGTAATAACCTTTATATTAACTATATCATCTATAAAAAGCATTTTATCTAACTGATGCTGTAAATCTTTTAATTTATCTATATTTTCTTGACAAGTAGGTTGTTTCTTTATACTTTTCATTTCTTTTCTTATATCTTGTACTTTGTTATATAAAGATATATGGTCTCCTGTTTCTCCATAATATTCTCTTATTTTAGCAAAGACTAAATTATCCCCTATAGATACTACGCAACCATCTCTTTTAGCATCTTTGAAACTGTATGTTTGTAAACTATTTATTTTATTCGATGGTATTTTATAAACATAATATAAATTCTGAAGAACCTTCAAGAATAATCTCCTCCTTACTTTATTTTTTCTAATGTCTTGCAATTATACTTTTTATAAAAATCCAAAATTGAATCTATTTCTTCCCAAGTGTTGACCATCATAAGCTCTTCATCAGAAGTTGGTTCTTGCCACGGGAAGTTATGAAAACTCTTATATAGAATCTTTAAATCAGCATTTGTCTTTAGGCAACTAAAATTATCATCAATTTGTATAGCATTTTCCATATTTATATTATTTTTCTTTCTTGTTTGTCCATCAATGCCAATAAACTGATAATCCGGCAGAAACTTTTTAAGCCACTCTTGCTTTTTTCTTAAATTTTCTTCTGTCCCGATACTCAATATAATTATGTTATAAAATTTATTATATTTATTTAAAACATCTAAAACACCATATTTGAACTCTAATCCATTATAAAAATCATCGTTCTCAAACATTTTTGTCTTTTCAGATTCACTTATAGGATAGATAGAATTATAATTATAATCACATAAATCTTCTTCCGTTTTAGATGTACCATATTTCTCATTTAACATCTCTATAATTCTTTTATTACTTTCGACTATAGTATTATCAAAATCTAAGTAAATCGTCTTCAAAGTGCTTCCTCCTTTCCTCTATTCTAATCAATGATATTATACCATAAAAAGCCATTTTTGTCAATTAGATTATTGACAATATCCAATAAATATGATAAAATAACAATTGGTGATGTTATGTCTGAAAAATATGAATTAGAAGAATATAAAATATTAAGTGTTACAACTTATAGACTTTTAGAAAAAGATACTAATGAATATTGGTATCCTTTAAGCTCATTTTTTAGCAATGTTCTGTTTAGGAGAACTTCCCCATCTGTTTATAGAGATAAACCAGAGTATAATAAGCACATGAGAGTAATAGAATATATAAATCCTAAAAGTAATGCCAAAGATAAGGCAGTCAAAGCTTGGTTTATAAGCACAGAAGGTATGTGTTTAATACTTAGAAATTTAACAATAGCTAAAGATACCCCCAAGAAATTGATGGTAAAACAAAAATATCTTGCTGCCGCTCAAAACTTTTTTGGTATAACTTCTGTTAATAGTCAAGAATTTATTGGTTATCAGCCCGATTTATCAGAATATGATGTGTGGAGTATAATATGTTTAACAAGGGACTTTAATATAAAAAAAGATACTTTATGGAAAAGATGCAGGAATTGCGGTTTTTATTATCCTTATAACAAAGATTACTTCATCACAAGAAACAATTATCTTGCCAATGATTGCAGACAATGTACAGGAAATGATTTCGTTTGCAAAAATAAAAATATTCAATATATTTATAACCACGATGGATTAGATTTGCTTTATCAATATTATCTTGGAAATGATAACAGAATATTAGAAGAATTTAAAAAATGGTTATCAAGCGGAGGTGTATAATGAAAATAAAAGTAGTTGATGCTGGATGCGGTGTTGGCAAAACAACGGCAATGATAAACTTTATAAATAGTAGCAAAAATGATAATGAAAAATTTCTTTATATAACACCATTTTTAACAGAGGTAACTAGAATCATAGATTCCTGTTCAGAAAGAAATTTTCAGGAACCAAAAGAAGCTCCTACTAAATCAGAAGATTTAATCAGACTTATTGAAAAAGGTTATAATGTTATCTCTACACACGCACTATTCCAAAAATTGAGTAATAAATTGCTAGACCTTACTAAGTTTAATGATTATATTTTAGTAATTGATGAAACAGCAGATGTCATAGATGAAATGGAAATAACAAAAAATGACCTTGCAACTTTAGCTAAAGAATATATCATTATAGATGAAAATATGGCAGTTAAATGGAAAGAAGAAAAAAGCGATTATGAAGGACGTTTTATTGATTATAAAAATCTAATAGAATTAGGAGGAGTAAAAGCTCATCTTTCTAGCTCCGGAGAAGTAATGGCTTTAGTTAATACTTTTCCTATAGAAATTTTTCAAGCCTTCAAAGATGTTTATATCTTAACTTATATGTTTAATGGACAAAAAGCATATTATGAATATAATAATGTCGATATACAAAATTTATATGTTAAAGATTTTAATTTAACAGATGAGCCTCAAGAATATAATTATGAGGAGCAAAAAAAACTTATAACTGTTATATCAGATGAAAAGCTTAATTCAATAGGTAATAATAGAGGCTCTCTTTCAATGTCTTGGTTTAAAAGAAATAAAAATAATATCATAATGAAAAAACTACAAAATAATATAAGTAATTTCTTTAAACACATAGTAAAGGGCACCTTAATAGATGAAAAAATATGGACTACCTTTAAAGAATATAAAGATGATGTAAAAGGCAAAGGATATGTAAAAGCATTTGTTCCAATAAATATAAGAGCAACCAATGATTATAAAAATACAACGGCAGTTGCATATATAGCAAATCGCTATATGAAACCAACATTAAAACATTTCTTTGAGAACGAAGGAATCAAGGTTGATGAAGATTCTTATGCTCTATCAGAATTAATACAATTTATATATAGAAGTGCAATAAGAGATGGCAAACCTATAATAGTATATATTCCATCAAAAAGAATGAGAGAGCTTTTATTAGATTGGATAAATAAAAAAGACGAGTAATTAAACTCGTTTTTCTTTTTCTAATTCTAAAATTGCTTCTTTTAACTCTTCGATACTATTATCAGTATAATCAAAATCTTCAGGAATGGAATCTGATATTTTATAAAATCCATACGGCGTCATAGATTTCGTTATATCAAGAAATGGAATTTGTGCTTTTTTTGGTAAATAACGCTTGTTTGTATAAAACCAGTTCATTAACCTTGCATATTTAGAATTTTTGAAATCGTCTAAAGCCTCTTCCGTCTCACTCTTGTTCTTAATAGCCTCTTTAGCTTCTTCTATTATGCCCAATTTATCATTAGCTTTAGCAATTAAATAGCTTTGAATCTCTGTTCCTTCTACAATGGGGACATCTATATCCATCTGTTTAAGTTGTTTCATAACAGATTCTGTTGCAACAAGAGTATTTTCTTCTAATTCTTTTTCTTCATAAAATTGCTCCCTATACTCTTCTAGGAAAGATTCACTAGCTTCATCTATTACCTCTTTTATATCTCTCACATCGATGCAGCTATCAGTAATAGCATCAAAGATTTCTTTATTACATTCTTCTGCTGTAACAATTGATTGTGCAGTTAGGGCTCTTAATTCATAATAATTAATTGCCTTTCTATCTCTATCTAATTCGACAACATCTGAATTAAAGTTATATCCATATTGGAAATTATAATCTGTTTGGATATATAATCCCTCTACATACATTTTTCCTTTAAATTTTTTATCTAACAATATCTGCCCATTATCACAATTAACAACGTTTCCAAAGCTATTATTTATACAAGGAAAATAATTTAATAATGATTTATATAGTTGTTCATCAACTGGGCTAATAATGAATGTTAGTTCTCCCCCATTTCCACCATCACTTTCCTCTATATTTAAAACCTGTGTTTCAAATTGTTCGCTAATTTTAAAAGATGGAATCCATGCTTTATTACCATTATTAATAACCACACTCATGCCCTTTCTAAGAAGAACAGCCAAAGCAAGTTTAAATCCTTCACCATATTTTCCTATCATTCCGTCTTGCTCGGTCTTACTAGAGCATCCTAATATCAAATCTTTAGCCGACAATGAAATATCTTTATTGCTTATATATAAAGTATTGCCACTATAATATATATTTTTTTCATATCCATTTCTATCCCCGTCGATAGCATTTTGAAGTATTTCTCTTATAGCCTCATTTATACCCCAATTATTAACATAATTAGGACTTATTGTTATCTCATAATTTTTAGTCATTTTAATCTTTCTCCCTCTTTACCACAATATATATTATTAAAAAAATTAATAGCCATAACCCCGCCGTAAAAATTAAATATATCCAATCTACCTGTTCTTCAGGAAAATAATATAATAAAAACAGCATTACAGCCGGAAATATCACAGTTGATACGGCAAAAGCAAATATAATTGATAACAAAAATACCTTTCCTATCAATTTCATAAAACTCACCTCTTAATCGTAATTCATCAAAAATTCTTTTTTATATGTTTCTTCAACCCTACACATTTCTTTTAGATAACTTTTAACAAAACTATCATAATCAAATACCATACAAACAGGAATTTCATCATCTAGCCACCACACAAGAGTTAAATCATCTTCATATTCGGTTTTTAAGATACTAAGTTTTAATAGAGTGCCTTCCCCGTCTAACGTAATAGCCCTGCTTTCTATCCCATATTTATAATCATACTTTTTATTTATGCCTAATAAATAATTCATTTCTGCTCTAAAGTCATCTAAATAGCTAACAGTAAATTTAGAAGCTAAATTACCATAATTAAGCTGAAATGTTAGCCATCCAGCCCAAATATTCTTAATTTCTATCATAAAATCACCTCTTTCTAGTAAAAAAATGCTATTTTTAAGGGTTTTTAAGACCGTTTTTGTCTATTTTATACTTTTTTTTGGTCTTTTTTAGACTTCTTTTCGTGGATTATATTGCGGTCTTCGGTCTTCTATAAGCATTTTTATAAGCTCATCTCTTGAAAATTCCTCGTATTTTTCACGAATTTCCTCTTCTTCATAATCCCTAGACCAATCAATTTTCTCCCAATTGCCGTCCTCATCTAATATAGCTTTCGCTAATTCATAGTTTTTACATACATATATATCAATTTCATCTTTATGCCTAAATCCAATTACAATAGTATCACCAGTAGCAGAGTAATAATAGTCCCCTTGCTTCTTTATTCCTTTAGTTACACTATTTATCATTTCTTGAATGTTTTCGTCACTTAATTTTACTCCATCATTTTTATCAAAATCTTTACTTTTATAATAAAATTTTAGATTTTCTTTATCACTAGCTTCTTTATAAAAATCCTCTATAACAGATTCTATATCCTCACAATGTTCTATGCAAAACTTGTCAAAGTCACTCATATCATCTGTGATTCCTTCTTTCTTATATTTTTGATAAATTTCATCTTCATCAATATATTCTTTTAAATTTTCAATATGGTTCATTCTGATACCTCCAAATAAATAATATTATTAGCTCTCAGGTCTATATTAACCCCATCCTTGTCAGTTAATATATCGCAGCAATCTAATATTTCGTCTGTTAAAGATGCCCCTCTTAGAAAGTTATAATTATAATTATGTGTTTTTAAATGGATAAAAACATCCTCATTTTCTTTCTTGAGACATCTAACAAGCTCTAAGAGAGCATTAATTTGAGTAAAAATCTCTTTTCCATCTATTATCCAATTCATAGACCTCGATAACATCTCTCTAGCAAGAGATTCTGCTGTTTGAATTTTTTCTTGACGGCTCTCATAATCAGATAATCTTAATGTGCTACATTGACTGGAACCGCCAACAATCATTGCTTCATATCTAATTTGTCTCATATTATCTCTCCTCTTCTATTTCTTCATCATCATCTAAATATTGTAAATAGTCATTTTCATCCTCTATTTCTCTTTCATCTATAACTCTAATGTCTTCAATATCGACATTTTCATCCTCTTCCATATTCTCAGCAAGTTCTTCTGCTTCTTCCTCATTTTCAGCCTTGACCCAATGACGCATAACTTTAACAACTTCTACTAAATATTCTTTCATAATTATTTGTTTCCTTTCTTATCCTTAACCTTGATAATAATCACAAGGATATGCTTTAACTATTTTAATTTGGTTATTCATAGAGTGTACCAGATTTTCATCATACGCTTTTAAATAATATTCCAATTTATTATCTAAAGCACTCCAATCATTTATAATCAATTCGTTTGTTTTCTGACCCGGCATCTGTATCTCTACACATATCCCACATTTGTTTTCTTTAGCTTCACTAAAAGCATTCTTTAGCTCTTCTCTTGTCATTTGTTAAATTCTCCTTTTCTGTGCATCTTGTTTAATTTATCCAAAAAACTCTCTATATCATTTAGACACTTGCTATCGAACACTATATCATCAAAAATTCCATCTGTAAACCAACAGAATTTTCTCCATGCACCATACCATTTAATTATACCCAGACGTATAAATGGATTCTCTTTGTTACATAATATATACTGAGGAAGTTTCTTTCCCTTCTCATAAGTTTCTATAGCATATATATATTTGCCAATGTCTAACATCTGATACATATTTGGATTATCAAACTCAGGTAATGTTTCTATCATATCCTCCTCCTTTTTATAAGGTTGCATTTTACTCTGCTGTGCTATCTTAAATATATACTATCATAATTGATTGATTTTGTCAAGATAAAGATTTGACTTTTTAAAATTTATGTGCTATACTATAGAAAACAAAGGGAGGACGAATCAGATAGATTCATTCCAGAAAGGAGACGAATAGTTATGTGTTTATTTTATTTCTGGCTTTATGCAAATAATACTAAAAAAAATTATAAGAAGCCTGGTACAAAAAGAGCAATATGGTTATCTCAATCATTTAGTAGACACTAACAAAGAAAACGTGCTATTTAAGTTCACGTTTTTATTTTGGCTTTTTTTTTGGTTGGGGCTATCCTTTTCTTTATCTTTACAAAAAAAAATAAAAAGGTCTGGTTGTTCCGCTTGGCGGCTCAAGTTGACTGGCGGCTTTCAGCTTTCACTAGGTCACTTTCTTTTAAATGTTCCTTAATATTCTTAAGGACGACCTCCGCAAAC